>NZ_KB850178.1:220411-428118 GCF_000369745.1 Acinetobacter sp. CIP 64.7
TGGCTGAAACGGTGAATGGCTTATACAAAACAGAGGTGATTGAATATTTAAAAGCAGATTGGCAAGGTTTAGCAGATGTACAACTTGCGACACTAAACTGGGTAGATTGGTTCAATAAAAAGCGTGTACACAGTGCACTGGGTTATGTATCGCCTTTTGAGTTTGAAGCAATGTACTATGATAAGATTAACCCGTTAGGTCAGGTGGCCTAACTTAAATAAAAAAGTCTCCGACAAACCCGGTACGGTTCAAGGGGATATGCATAACGGTACTTGGATTGACCAAGGTAATAGAAGCTACATCGTCGAACTTGGCTTTCTTTGAGTTTGCGAGATAGTTCTTGATTTCAACTACACGAGATTCTGGAACACGCAAAACTTTTGTAGGTTCATCATAAAGAGCTTTACGTCCTGCCCCTTCTCTACTTCCACCATACTGGTTTACCATCTATGTCTCTCCCTGTATAAACTTGATATTGTAACAAAATCAAGTTTATTAATTAGAAGAAGCTAAGACAATGAAATTACGATAAATGGTTAGTCACTTTTATATTAGTATTTCTGCGAAATCAATCTCTAAAAATATAAGGGAAACTATTTCCCTTATATTTCAACCAATCGTGAGAATCAGGTTATCTTATATCCCTAGACCACATATCTTTTACTTAATCCCCATTCTGCCAATATCCGTCTATATGTCGTTGAAGATTTGTCTGCTGCAAAGTGCGCCTCCATTGAAACATCTAATGGAAGTTCTTCCGGTTTTTGACTCTCAACAATATCCTGATCCTCTGCAAAAATTTGTGCATTGAAGTCATATACAGCCTGTAGGTCACCCGTCGTATCAAAATTACGTGTCAACGGAACAAATAGCCTGGTTTGATTATGCGAAACAGGACAACAAGCATTCAAAATTTTTAAAATCCCATTGTTAGGAAAATAGACAGTAAGTGTTGCCGAGAATGGAGGATATACATCAAATTCTCGTTTCCATAAGAAATTCTCTGGCTCTAAATGTCTCAAACTATGAGGAAAGTTACTTACTGTAGAGATATAAATCGTTTTAAGTCCATAATCTGTTCTTTCAGTTTCATATTTTGGCACTACTGGATTATCACGATCAGCGAATGCCTTGTTATGCACCCAGGCAAAATGTGCCACATCGATAAAACCTTCAAGCTGACGACCACTAGAACCTGCTATATCAACAAATGGTGGGAGTATTGATTGATGTTCATCTGAATCCCAAGTTTCAAGAACTGGAAAATTAGCTTCACTTTCATCACGGCTAAATAAGCTGGTCCAAACTAGTCCATATTTCTCAACTACAGGGAATTTAGTTAAGGTGAACCGATCTGAAATTTGGGTAAGTTCTGGTTGAGCAGGGATTTTTACGCACTTACCTTGTGCGTTATAGTTGAGCCCATGATAGGGACAAACAATATTTTCACCTTCTACCCATCCTTTACTTAATGGCACTCCTCGATGTGGACAGATATCTCTTACCAGATGAATTTCTCCACTTTCAGTTTTATAAATAGCCATTTTGACATCAAGAAGCTGAACTTGCTGCGGTTGAGTCGTTACATCCTGGATTTGAACTACCGGATACCAATGCTGCGCTAGAATATTCCAGTCATTTGGGTCAAATTGACTACATTGTGGCTGAGTGAATAAATTGAGAACTGGTATTGCATTCATTTTAGCGCTGCCCCTCTTATAAGTTATTGATTAATTCAAACTTCTTAGCATTGCTGCATCATGACTTTTTCTTTTCTATCTGTCTATTAAAGACTTTAGGAATGGTATTTCTAATTTTTAGAACACTTTTCTTATTATTGTTCTTCTTATCTAAACTTAACGAATAACTAGCATTTTATAACTCATCACAATTCTTAATTGATGCTGAATTACTTGGACTCCTATTACTACTCTGACTTTATTTAGTGTTGCCTTTTTGGCAACGAGTTGAGCGAGATTCTCTGCTATGCACGGAATTAAATTGTCATTAAGTTGATAACAACAAAGTTCAAAGAGCCACAAAAATGTTGACATACACACCACCTTCTACGGCTAAAAGTATTCCAGTAATCGACTTAAGCGACAGTTTTTCCGATAACCTGGAAAACCGGAAATCTGTTGCGTGGGAAATCCATAAAGCATGCAGAACAACAGGTTTCTTCTATATTAAAAATCATGGTATCGCTTCTGAAGTTCTCCAAAAACAATTAGACATTGCAAAACAGTTTTTTGACCTTCCGATTGAAAAGAAACTAGAAGTTGATTTCAAAAACTCCAAATGCCTTCGTGGTTATGAACCAATGGCAGCTCAAACACTTGATGAAGGCTCTCCTCCTGACTTAAAAGAAGGGTTCATGTCAGGGAAAAATCTAGATTCAAGTCACCCATATGTCCAAAAAAGCTATCCACAACATGGGCAGAATCAGTGGCCTGAAGATCTTCCTGAAATGAAGACCCAGACCGAAACCTATATTCAACAGACTTTAAAACTGGGTAAGCATCTAGCTGGCCTATTGGCACTTTCTCTTGGGCTTGAAGAAAACTACTTCGAGGCAGGCTATGATGAAACTGTCATTATTACCCGTATGCTTCACTATCCTCCTCAATCTGAAAAAATTGTAAACAATCAGCTAGGGTGCGGTGCGCACACTGATTGGGGGTTACTGACGCTCTTATTGCAAGATGAAGTAGGTGGACTAGAAGTACGCAATAGTGAGGGTGAATGGATACGTGCACCTCACATACCAGATACTTTTATCGTAAACCTCGGTGATTTAGTCCAATTCATGACTAATGGACTCTACCTCTCAAATATGCACCGTGTTTTCAATAGTAAAGCAGGTGTCTCACGTTATTCGGTTCCAACCTTCTTTGACTTGGATTACGAATACAAAATCAAAACGCTGCAAAATTTAGGTGATCAATTTAAGGCTGAACCTAAAGAAATGACTGTAGGTGAGTACCTAGCCTATATGTATCAAAAAACTTACGCATCGAAAAAAGAAGCCGTTTAATTTATTCAACAGTTGGTATCAAAATTATGAAAAAAATGTTTCCTCTAGGTTGTGCTGGTTTAGGCATTCAAAACTCATCAAAAGAACGACCAGTAAGCCTGAATGAGCCTACTATTCTCGAACAGTTCGAAATGCTAAAAGCTGCGGAGGTCTTTGATTTTCTGGATCGTATCCCTCTTGAAGATAGTCAAATAGATGCTTACATCAAGGCAAGTCAGAAAACAAATATCCCTATTTATTCTGGTTGTGGCTTATATGTCATTGGCAAGGATGAGGAAGCATTCAAACAGGATATTAATCGTAGTGCCGCTGTAGGGGCCAAATTCCACAACATGATGATTTGGGCAAAACATGCAGATGGTCATTATGTAACGAACGAAGAAGTTGCTAAAACTTATATCGATTTCTACACCTACGCTCAAAGTAAAGGAATAACGGTTACCTTAGAGTGCCACGTTGATAACTGGTCTGAAGATTATCGTCGAGTAATTCCGGTGGCTGATCTTATAGAAAAAGAAGGTGTGCCGTTTGAGTTTGCAATGGATTACAGCCATTGTATTTTTAAAATTGAAAATGAAATTGAGCTTGCTGTATCACAAATGCGTGATGATCCTGAAGCTATCAGAAAGTTAGATCCTTTTAATAATGATAGTTTTGCAGATGATTGGCTGAATCGAAATTTAGTTACATGGGGGCAGATCCGTCCTGCAGTCCCGAATAATCCAGTTAACTGGTTAGCATTTGAAACAGGACCATATAATGGCTTAGGAACAAATCGTCCTGGCCGAGGAATTCAGTATCCATTTAATCAACCTACGGAAGGTGAATGGCATACAGACTTCTGGCATGCATATAAGCTTGCACCAACCAAAGAAGTCATTCGTAAAATCATTGATAGCTACTTGAACAATCCAAATTCTAAAGTTCAACTTATGACTGTTGATAATATCAATTTAGAGTCGTATGGTTTAAATTGGAAATACAACATGTTTGCCGACAGTTGCAGTGTTGCCCATTATATTCGTGAGATTTATGAGGAGCGACTGGCAATATTTATGGCAAAACAAAATTCAACTGATACTCTTCAAAGAGAATCAGCATGAATAACCTACTTAATTTAAAAAATATTTTCGTAAATGCCAGTCTTTTAGGACTTTTACTCATCAGTGGGGCCAATCCAGCATTGGCCGCTGATCAAGCGGCTTTTGTCTATGTCGCTCATAAAAACGATTATGGTTGGTCTTATTCACACGATATAGGTCGTCTGAAAGCAGAAAAGTCCTTACAGGGTAAATTTAAGACCTCTTATATCGAGAATATTCTAGATAATGCCGACTCTGAACGTACATTTCGGAGACTCGCACAACAAGGAAATAAGGTTATATTTGCTACTACCTTCGGGTATATGAATGCCATTGAAAAGGTAGCTAAACAGTTCCCGAACACCATTTTTATGCATGCGAACGGATATAAAACTGCAAAAAATGTGGGAGTCTATGATATCCGAACCTATGAAGGCTCTTACTTGCAAGGGGTATTGGCAGGCTATAAGACTAAAAGTAATGTTTGGGTGTTGTAGCACCATTCCCAATTCCTGAAGTCATTAGAGACATCAATGCCTATACACTTGGGGCTCAATCTGTAAATCCAAAAATTAAGACCAAGATAGTCTGGATTAACACTTGGTTTGATTCAGGAAAAGAGCATGAGGCTGCACTTGCATTAATATCGCAAAATGCTGATATATTATCACAAGTCACCAACTCACCCGCTGTAGTTAAAGCTGCTCAGGAAAAAGGGAAATTTGGCTTTGGCTGGAACTCAGATATGAGTAAGTTTGCTCCTAAAGGTCACCTAGCTGCATCAGTGTTATATTGGGAAAAAATCTATACTCCTGTTTTGCAGCAAGTGCATAACAAAATATGGAAGTCGGGATCGACATGGTATGGTGTCAAGGAAGGTGCCATCGATATAGCAGGTTTTGGTCCAATGGTCTCTAACAATGAAAAAATGAAGGTTTTGGCAGTCCGAGATAAAATTCGTAACGGTCAATATATTGTGTTTAGTGGACCACTTTACAAACAAGATGGAACATTACTTTTGGGAAAAGGTAAACATCTCTCAAATACGCAATTGATGAGTATGAATTATTTCGTTAAAGGCGTGGATGCTGCTTATCCAAAATAAACAAAGCTAAGCCTTTATTGAGGGATTTCGATAAGGGCTTAGCTTTTTAGTTGTACTTTTCAGGTTATGTTTATTGTCCAGCTTCGCCTCTTTGTAGGATTTCATCTGTAATAAGCCTGGAGAGAGCGTCTGTTGCTGTAGAAAGATAATGACCTTTACGTGAATACAGACCTAAATCACAGTAGATACCATTGTTATCATTAAGCGGAATATAGCGAAGGCGATTATTAATTATTTCATTTTCCAACCCAAAGAATGTCTGAAAACCAATTCCCTTATTCCTGAGTATTAACTGTTTCATTAATTCCAAAGAACTCGTTTGCATTTTAAAATTTGGAATAGCATGTTGTGCACCCGCAAATAATGGCGCCAACTGTTGATAAATAGACAAATTAGGTTTTGGCATAATCACATCATAGTCGAGGCACTGATGGAATGACACCGTCTTTTGAGAAGCCAGCGGATGGTCAGTCGATACAATTGCACCTAATTTAAAATGGGATATTGCTATTTGGTGCAAATCATTATGCTTTGGCAAGGCAAAAGCCAAGCCTAGATCCACCCGATTTTCAATGATTTCATTAGGGATATCTTTTGAGCCTAAAATTGTAACCCCTACAGTTATATTAGGATATTTGACCTGGAATTTTTCAATAATCTCTGGCAGGAAATTAATCGCTAGTGTTTCAACACTCGCAATTTCAACATGACCTTTATAAAGCCCTTTCAGTGCATCCAATTCATTCTGCAATCGCTTAGTATCTCTCAGTACTAAACTGATATGTCTTGAAAACAACTCACCTGCATGAGTAAGCACCATACCCGAAGGCACCCGATTGAATAATGGTGCTCCAATTTCATCTTCGAGTTTTAAAATTTGCCTGTTTACAGCAGAAGATACGACATTTAATTGTCTGGCTGCTTCCCTGATTGAACCGCACCGGCGTACAGCATCAAAATAATGAATTGCTGCTGAGTGAAAGCGAAGACCACGTGTACTCATTTTAACATCACATCCTATTCCAATTTTAAAGCCCCAATCCATTTATAAATTTGAATGAGCTATTGAAATAGAAGCAAAAAACTTGCCATTAAGTAGCAGCCATTTTTTGGACCTAAAGCATTATTTTCAGTGCATCCCGTTGCTTTTTCAGCATCATCACTCATTTAAAAAAGTTTAAGCAATTGTTTTTATTTAATTAATTAAGAATAGCTCTCTTTTTGGCATCAGCTTGATCGATATTCATTGCTATGCGGTCTCATGATTATTTTATAAAAAAAAGAAAACATTATTTTTGAGAGATTGCTACATGACTGCGCTGGAAAACAATCAAAACATTACCTCTATACCCATCATCGATATTTCTGGACTTTTGGATAATGACATACAAACGCACCAAAACATTGCTTCAAATATTCGGAAAGCATGCTTAGATAAAGGTTTTTTTTACATTACGGGACATGGAGTTTCTAAAGCATTACAAGATAAGGTTTTTGAATATTCCAAATTATTTTTCAGTCTTCCCCTAGAACAGAAAATGCAATGGACCATCGAGCTTTCTGAAGCAAACCGAGGTTATGAACAATTAAGAGCACAAACCCTTGAACCTGATTCTCCACCTGATATCAAGGAAGGCTTTTATATCGGGAAGGAACGCTCAGCTTCAGATCCTGTTGTCATCCATAAAGCTTTTAACCAAGGCCCAAACCAATGGCCAGATATTGATGGATTCAAAGAGGTTATGGAGGAATACCAACTAGAAATGATCAAAGTCTCAGAAAGGCTCATGCATGCTATCGGTTCGTCACTAGGTCTGGAAGAAGATTATTTCTCAGAGTTCTGCAAGGATGCAGATTTAGTCACCTTGCGTTTATTGCACTATCCTCCACAACCCTCTAATGCTCAACCAAATGAAAAAGGATGCGGGGCACATACTGATTTTGGAGGGTTAACCCTATTACTTCAGGATCATAACCGCGGTTTACAAGTGTGGGATCAAACTCAAAACCAATGGATTTGGGCAGAGCCAATTGAAGATAGTTATGTCGTTAACCTAGGTGACCTAATCTCTATGTGGACGAACAATACATATAGATCCACCCTCCATCGCGTCATCAACATCTCAGGTGGGGAACGATATTCTGTTCCATTCTTCTACAGCGGTAATCACCAGTATCAGATTGAATGCATTCGAGAGTGTTTGGAGGAAAACTCAGAACCGCTATATCCACCAATCAGTGTTGAACAGCATTATCGTGACATGTTCAAAAAAACATATATCTAATAATAAGGAGTTTCCCATGAAAAAATTACCAGTTATCGACATTGCACCTCTTTATGACGTTAACCATCCTGATTATGCAGATATATGCAACCAAATTGACCAAGCATGTCGTGAATGGGGGTTCTTCTATATCAGTGGTTATAAACCGAATCACCTTGCAGAAGTTCAAAGTTTAGCTAAAGAGTTTTTTAGTAAACCACTGCTTGAAAAACTAGAAATAGACATCCAAAAACACAAAGCCTCTCACAGAGGATATGGTGCATTGGGTGTTGAACAACTTAATCCTGACCTGCCCAATGACTTTAAAGAAGTATATGACATGGGTGTTCACCTAGAAGCAGATCATCCTGATGTAATCAATAAAGAACCATTACGTGGTCCTAATGTATATCCGAATATCGAGGACTGGAAAACTGTAATGGATGGCTACTTTGAAGAGATGTTGGACTTAGGAAAAGTTCTTCTAAATGCCATGTCTCATGCCATTGGTCTTCCACAAAATTATTTTGATTACTGCCTACAAGAAAGTCTGTGTGCACTCCGCCTCATTCATTACCCACCTGCATTAGACAATACGCAATCAGAGAGTTTCAATGCTGGAGCACACACTGATTATGGCTGCGTGACTATTCTTGCTCAAGACGATGTAGGGGGATTGCAGGTTCAGGATGTGAATGGGAATTGGATCGATGCTCCGCCTATTCCTGATACTTATGTTATCAATATCGGCGACATGATGGCCCGTTGGTCCAATGACATCTACAAATCTACACCACATCGTGTTTCAAGTCCTAAAGGCAAACAACGTTTTTCTTTCCCATTCTTCATCCAGCCGAGCCCAAAAACTGTAATCCGTTGCCTGCCTAACTGTTACAGCGAATCCAATCCACCTAAATATTCACCAATTACTAGCATGGAATATCTACAGTCACGCTTTGATGCTACTTACAAACATCGTGCTGACGTTTAAATATCGGGGACATTCAAATGAAAAAAATTATCACTTCATTACTATTAAGTACCTGTGCAGTCAGCACTTACTCTTTTGCAGAAAAACCTTGGTTATATTGGCAATCCAATAGTATTTCTGCACTTTATGGTAAAGGTTTCGAAGTAGAGCCGGATACACATGAAACGATTACTTTTGAACATGCGAGCAGTTGGAGATGGGGAGATCTCTTTCTATTCGTCGACACTTATTGGTTTGACGGTGAAAAGACTGCTTCCCAAGGACATAATGCTGTCTATACAGAAATAGCCCCACGCTTTTCAATAGGAAAACTAACCAATACGAATTTGAGCTTTGGGCCAGTGAAAGATGTCCTAATAGCTACGAGTTTTGACTTAAGTATTCAAGATCAGCCTGGCTATGACGATATGTGGACTTATTTAGTTGGTCCAGGTTTTGACCTAGATATCAAAGGCTTTGATTATTTCACCCTTAATTTTTACTATCGCATTCCAGACGATGGAAACACCCCAAGTGGACAATGGCAAATCACTCCTTCCTGGTCATATACCGTCCCATTTCTTAAATCATCAATCATTTTTGATGGATACATTGATTGGGTAGTCAATTCCAAAGGTAATAACTCTTCCGACTTTCACTTTAACCCACAAATCAAATATGACCTTAGCCCTCATCTAGGCTTAAGCCCAAAAAAATTAGCAGCAGGTATTGAATACGACTATTGGAAAAACAAATTCTTAATCGAAGACACTCCATATTTTAAAACTAATCAAAATGCTACTAGTTTCATCGTCAAATATACCTTTTAGGCTGAAGGAGAAAAACATATATGACTAACACAATCACAGCCAATAACTTAAAACCAAGCTCCATGATTTTTCTCAGTATCCAGCACGTCTTGGTAATGTATGCAGGTGCTGTTTCAATTCCCCTAATTGTTGGAGGAGCTTTAGGGTTAAGCACTGCAGAAATTGCTTTCTTAATTACTGCAGATCTATTTGTTTGTGGCATTGCCACCCTCATTCAAACTATTGGTTTTAAAAATGTAGGTATTCGCTTTCCCATTATGATGGGAGTTACCTTTACTGCAGTAGGCCCAATGATTGCAATTGGGACTAATCCAGATATGGGACTACTAAGTGTATTTGGGGCAATCATTATCGCAGGGATCTTTGGCTTCCTGATTTCACCATTTATTGGAAAGTTAATACGATTCTTCCCTCCTGTGGTGACAGGAACTCAAATTCTTGTGATTGGTCTATCTCTCATTGGTATTGCAGGCACATGGTCCGCTGGCGGATATGGGGTAAAAGACTTTGGAAATCCATTGTACTTATCTATCGCTGCCTGTGTTCTATTAAGCATTATTATCATCAGCCGTTATGTTAAAGGCTTTTTGGGCAACATTTCAGTTCTAATCGGGATGGGAATTGGTTATATCATCGCTGCATTTTCTGGCCTCATCTCTTTAGACAAGATAGATGAAAGCCCATGGTTAGGTTGGGTGATGCCATTTCACTTCGGTATTCCAGAGTTTAACTTTTGGGCTGTCTTGACTATGTGCGTAGTCATGCTGGTTATTTTCATTGAAACAGCTGGGATGTTCATGGCTGTAGGTGAAATTGTTGAAGAAGAGGTGGATCAGGAAAAATTGACTCGCGGTTTTAGAGCTGACAGCCTTGGCACAATGATTGGTGGGATTTTTAATATCTTCCCGTATACATCCTATGCTCAGAACATCGGTTTGCTAGCGATCACAGGTGTTAAGAATCGCAGTGTATGTGCTTTAGCTGGTGTGTTTTTAATCCTTTTAGGTCTATTTCCTAAAATAGCTTACTTTGTTGCGTCTATACCCTCATGTGTTCTAGGTGGAGCCGCATTGTTTATGTTTGGGATGGTGACATCTAATGGTATCAAAGTACTGCAGCGTGTCGACTTTCAAAATGTGAATAATCTCTACATCATTGCAGTCAGTGCCGGCATAGGTATGTTGCCTGTATTCTCACCTACTATTTTCTCACAACTACCATCTTATCTTTCACCTCTGTTAAACAGCCCAATTTTGCTAACGGCTTTTTGTGCTGTGATTTTGAATGCTGTTCTCAATCGAAAACAGCGGATATTGGATGAATAGTATCTTCAGAAATTGAAAGATGCATAAATATCAGATACACAGGGCTTTGTTGCACAAACCTAGCCTATAAGGTTTATTCAGTCCTATAATTTCAAAATGATCAAATCTTTATTTAGACTCTCTTTACGCATGGTCACAGGTTTTGTTCAAAGTCTGATTAAACTTTGTGGATTAAATTGGACCGCACCAGATTACAGTACGCTTTGTCGAAGACAAAAACATATTGATATTGCGATTAGCTATCAAAAAAGTAGTGATGGGCTACATCTACTCGTCGACTCAACTGGCTTAAAGTTTCTAGGTGAAGGTGAGTGGAAACGTAAGAAACATGGACCTGAATATCGTCGCCAATGGCGTAAGCTTCATATTGGCATCGATGCTGAAACCTTGCAAATACGTGCAGTACAGCTTACTACAAATAATGTGAGCGATTCGCAAGTACTCGGTGATTTACTTGCTCAAATTCCCTTAGATGAACGAATTGATTCGGTCTATACCGATGGTGCTTATGACACGAAGCACTGCAGACAAGTCATTCTAGATCGAGATGCACATGCGCTCATTCCGCCAAGAAAAAATGCAAAACCATGGAAAGATCAGAAATTGAGATCTTTAGAGCGGAATGAGTTACTGAAAACAGTTAAACGTTTAGGAAGAACGCTTTGGAAAAAATGGTCTGGTTATCATCGTCGAAGTTTAGTTGAAACCAAGATGCATTGCATCAAACTATTAGGTGATAAATTAACAGCAAGGAGTTTTTCTAGTCAGGTGAATGAGATTCATGCACGCATAGCCGTATTGAACAAATTTACAGAATTAGGTCGTCCTCATACCCAAGTTGTCACTTGAATTCTGTTCAAATGAGCAGAGTGTTATCTTTTAAATCTTTGTGCAACAAAGCCATTTTAAACTGTATAGCGTTTGCTCAATCCCCACTCTGCCAAAATTCGGCGGTAAGTGGTTGATGAACGATCTGCCTCAAAATGTGCCTCCATTGAAATATCTAAAGGAAGTTCTTCTGGTTTTTGGCTTTCCACCATGTCCTGATCTTCAGCGAAGATTTGTGCATTGAAATCATAAACTGCCTGTAAGTCTCCTGTAGTATCAAAGTTACGAGTTAAGGGAACGAATAATCGCGTTTTATTGTGCGAAACTGGACAGCACGCATTTAAAATTTTAAGTAAGCCATTTTCAGGAAAGTCGATAGTCAAAATAGCTGAAAATGGTGGATAGACATCGAAAGTACGTTTCCATAAAAAATCATCTGGTGCTAAATGTTGTAAGCCATGCGGATAGTTACTGACATCACTCACATACTCTGTATGTAAGCCATAATCCGTTCGAACGGTCGAATATTTTTGTACTTTAGGATTTTCACGATCAGCAAAACTTTGGTTATGTACCCATGCAAAGTGCGCAACATCAATAAAGCCTTCAAGCTGACGGCCACTTGATCCAGCAATATCGACAAATGGAGGGAGAATTGACTGATGTTCTTCACTGTCCCACGTGTCTAAATCTGGAAAATTGGCTTTCGATACATCGCGGTTAAATAAACTGGTCCAAATAAGTCCATATTTTTCTACAACTGGAAATTTGGTCAGTGAAAAACGATCTGAAATTTGTGTAAGTTCCGGCTGTGCAGGAATTTTTACACACTTTCCTTCACCGTTATAATGTAGGCCGTGGTATGGGCAAATAATTTCTTCGCCTTTCACCCAGCCTTTGGTTAATGGCACACCACGATGCGGGCAAATATCACGCACGAGATGAATTTTTCCACTTTCAGTTTTATACAATGCCATTTTCACATCAAGTAATTGTACTTGTTGCGGTTGTTCTGAAACGTCCTGTGTACGTGCAACTGGGTACCAATGCTGCGCTAAAATATTCCAATCGTTTGCATCAAATGAACTGCATTGTGGTTGGGTAAATAAATTCAGTACAGGAATCGCATTCATTTTTAAATCTCTACATTCGCATTATTTGCAGAACTTTTATGCCATGTAACTAGGGCTAATTCGTTCTTTTCTAAGTCAAAAATACGTTTGGATAGCATTTCTTTCTATTAGAATGATTTGCATACAATGTTCTGCTTTTTAGAACACAAAAGCAGAATGAATTGAAAAAATCAAAAGTTATGGCATGAAAATCGCTTAAGCATGGATAAGTACTTTGTAAACTGCCCGTGAGATTGAATAGCTGTATGTCGATTACCTTTTCCCGATTTTCTGAATATTTTATGGCTGTTGCCCGTACTGGCAGTTTACGTAAAGCCGCAGAACAGCTTTTTATTTCAGTCTCTGCAGTGCATCGGCAAATTGTTCTTGCTGAAGAAGAGTTAGGCGTTGCTTTATTTGAGCGTTTACCGCAGGGGCTGAAGCTAACGTTAGCAGGTGAATTACTTTATGCTGATTTGCTTAAATGGCAAAAAGAATATCAGCTGACTCGAATTCGATTTGATGAAATTCAAGGATTAAGTCGCGGCAATATTGAAATGGGTTTTATTTCTGCCCTAAATGATGGTTTTGTCGTGGATTGTATTCAACGCATGGCTGAAAGCTATCCATGGATTAATCTCAATATCAGTATGAATAGCAGTGAAGAAATATCGAGAAAAATCATTGATGCAGAATTAGATTTTGGCATTATCTTAAATCCTAAAAGTCACAATCAATTAGAAATCTTATCCTTTATTGAAATTCCTTTAGGCTATGTTTTATCACCACATCACACCTTAGCCGGCATGGATAAAATCTATTTATCTGACACTTTAAATGAGCGTCATATCATGCCAAGTGAGCCCTTAGTCATCAGTGATTATGTACATACACTCTATAAACATCACAAATTTAATCCTATACAAAAGATAGAATGTAATGACATTAGAATGATAACATCATTAATTCAACAACAATTAGGCATTGGCTTAATGTCATATATGGATGCATTACCACTTTTAAACTCAAAAAAGATCGTATTTAAGCCCATTCGTGAAAAAGGTATGCATCGTTTAACCATTGCACTGTGCGTCGCTTCAAAACGTCAAACATCTCGTCTTTCACAAATAATGGTAAATTTATTGGTCGAAAAAATGGAAGAAATCAAATTGCAATTAAAGCAACTTCCTTAAACATTTAATCCTTTGCTCTTCAATCTAATGTTTCTAAATAGCTAAAAAAAGCCAGTGTGAATATTCACACTGGCTGCTGAAAGCTAACCTTTTAGTTTTACATTTCTTTTTGTGTCTTACAGCTTAGTCGAGTGGATTACCGACAATGTTACTAATAATTCCCTTCATAATATGATTGCCTTGTTCTTTACGTAACTCTTCATACCACTCTCGGGTCACCGCTTCATCTTTCATATGTGTCACATCACAGCGCTTACGGGCACGAAGTACCAACTCATTGGCACGTTCATTACGCTTGTTCTGATAGCGACGTAAAGAATCTTGTAAACCTAAGGTATTAATTTGCAATGAACGTGCCAAATAGATAGCATCTTCCATCGCTTGGCAGCCGCCTTGACCAATATCAGGTGTTGTACTGTGCGCTGCATCACCTACAATCACCACTCGACCTTTGTAAAAATTGGCAAATGGTTCGATATCGTGAATTTCTACACGATTGGTCTTTTGCACATCGACTGCATCAATTAACTTTTGGACAGGCTCACACCATCCTTTAAAGTATTGTTTGAATAAAGCTTTGTATTGGCTACGATCATTTTCAAGACCAACAGCTAACGGCACATCAAAAAAGAAATAGAAACGATTATTCGCCACTGGCATCAGTGAAACACGTTTGCCTTCACCTACAAACGTTGTCCATTGATCTGCTGCGGCATAATCGTCTGAGACATCAACGAGACCATTCCAATTGACATAGCCTGCATAGCGTCGCTCAACTTGCTCACCTAAAACATAGGCACGAGTAATTGAGTGTGTACCGTCTGCACCCACCAATAGATCAGATTCTATTTCGCTACCATCTGCAAATTGAATTTTTACACGCTCTCCTTCTTCAACAAAAGAAATCATTTTCTTAGCTAGATGAATATCTTCACGACCAAATTCATCCATTAACATATTCTGAAGTTCCGCACGTGATACCGGATATGGTCGTTGCCCGACTTCTTCAATCAATGGATAAAGGCTAAACTGGGTCATCACATCGCCCGTCAGACCATCAATATAAGCAAGGTTATCCATTTTGCCGCCAAGCTTTTCAACTTGCTCTGTCAAACCCAAATAATTTAGACATTTCACACCGTTAGACCATAACGAAATAGCAGCACCCACCGGTAAAATTTGTTCTGCCTGTTCATAGATGGTTACTTGGTGTCCGAATTTTTTTAGTGCGATGCCTGTAGTTAGACCCGCCATACCTGCACCAATAATTGTAATTTCCATCTATAATTCCCCTGTGTTTTATAAGTTTCTAAGTCATAAAATGCTAAAAGCGTGCCATTTTTTATAAAGCGCCCTGAAAAAAATCCAAAGTTGGCACACGCTGTGCATCTAAACGCGTGTAAATGCTTGTTTTTATCGTTTGTTAAATTTTTTGTAGCACGATAGCGCAAAGCATGAATTTTGAAAGAAAATAGCGAATGGATTTAATATATGGCGACTTTATTAGCACCCGATTTTGATATTCCTGCACAATTACAGACACTTACCAATTTGGCAGATGACCGTATTGGTGCAAAAATTATTGAATGTTCAGATGAATTTTTCGCAGAAGCAAAACGTATGCTTCAATTTGACGCGCCAATTTTTGTTGAAGATAAATTCGATGACCATGGTAAATGGATGGATGGTTGGGAAACGCGCCGTAAACGTCACACAGGTTATGACTGGGCAATTATTCAATTGGGCGTAGCTGGGCATATTAAGGCTTTAGATATTGATACTACCTTCTTCACTGGGAATTACCCTGCTTCAGCTTCAGTTGAAGCCTGCTACGCCCCTGATGGCGATCTTGCTCAAGCTGAATGGTTGAACATATTAGAGAACAACGTACTTGGCCCAAGTCAGCATCATGTTTTGCCGATTACAGCTGACCAAGTTTTTACTCATGTGCGTTTAAATATTTTTCCTGATGGTGGTGTTGCTCGTTTTAAAGTGTATGGTGAAGTGAGCGTTCAACAACAAGATCACACTGCAACAATTGATTTAGTTGCTTTAGAAAATGGTGGACGTGTAATTGCTTATAGCGATGCACATTTTGGTCATCCACGTAATCTGATTAACCCAGGTCGCGGAATTAATATGGGTGATGGTTGGGAAACCAAACGTCGTCGTGCACCGGGCTTTGATTGGTGTATTTTGGCTTTGGGTCAAACTGGTGCAATTGAAAAAATTGATATCGATACGGCACACTTTAAAGGCAACTTTCCAGCCCAAGTCTCTATTCAAGCCGTATATGTTAAAGATGCAACTGATCCACAATTAATTCCACAAAGTATGTTCTGGCCATTTTTGCTTGAAGCACAAGACATGCAAATGGATCATATTCATAGCTTTGTAAACGAAATTTTGCAACATGAAAAGATCTCGCATATTCGCATTAATATGATTCCAGATGGTGGTATCAGCCGTATTCGTTTGTGGGGTAAAACCAAAAGCTAAATTGAAAGCTTGAATACTTTCTACATCGAGAAGGATAAGTACTGTGGTTTTATCCTTCTTCTCCTACACTTGATATAGACAATAAAAGAATTACACATGGTTCAAACAATTCAGCTACAGCCCCTGAGCATTGAAAACTTTGCCCCTTTTGGTGAGGTGATTTGCTGCGGAGGACAGGATTTTTTTCATATCAATGATGCACATACCGAGCGTTATCATGCCCTTGTAACCACTGAAATCTTCGGTGAAGCACATGCAGGTATTAGTATTTTTCGTAATATTAAACAGACAGAAATTCCTTTTTCGGTTTCGATGCTTGAGCGACATCCGAATGGCTCACAAGCTTTTATCCCGATGCAAGGTCAGGCTTTTTTAATTGTGGTGGCACCTGCATTGGATGATCAAACGCCTGATATTTCAAAACTCTGTGCTTTTATTTCAGATGGTACACAAGGTGTTAACTACCATGCAGGTACATGGCATCACCCTCTATTAACTTTAGAGGCGCCAAGTAACTTTGCCGTGGTTGATCGTATTGGTATTGGACATAATTGTGATGTTTATCAGTTTAATGAAGTACTCAATATCGTGGCATAAATTTAAACTATCATTGAAATTGAAACCTCAATTTAAAATTGTCTCAGAAATTAAAAGCCCCATCCGTGGGGCTTTTAAGTCTTGTGCAGTATGTTGTGTAACGATGTACGGTTTTAACGAATCAATTAGAAGTGATATTTCACTAGCGCACTGACGTTATTTTCATCTTTACCTTTAATATTATATTTATTATTCCAAACTGAATGCTCAACGCCTACATACAGGCGTGTATCTGGGGAAATATGTTGCCCCACATTCCATTTATATTGACTGGTCCAGTTCATCTCACTGGCTGAGCCTTTTTCCGCAGTTGACCAATCCAGAAAAGCATCTGCTAAGAAAGATTCTGAGCCAATTTTAAAAGGTATGGCATAGGTAAGCGTCATTTGATAGTCATCAGCTTTAGTATCATTATTCACTTTATATAAATTTAATTTTGCATATTGAAAATATGGCACATCAAAGTCTAAGCCAATACCATAGAGAAAATTATCCATGTTGCTACCCGCTTCCCAAGTGGTTGCAAGCAATACATCTTTTACAGGGCCAAATTTAAGTTCTTTACCCGTTACAGCGCCTAAACTCAATCGTGGTGATGCTTCAAAATAGGTTTGATCGCCGACGTCATTATGTGTACGGTCGGCAAAAATGAAGAAATCACCATATTTAAGCTTTGACGCGTATTCAAATGTCACAGTGGTTTGTTTGTCTTCTTTTGCAATGAGCTGATAGTCGGTGCCATATAGACCGGTAATACTGAAGTCTTGCCAGATTGGGGCTGCAAAGATAGAGTTGGCTGAAATAGTGCATAGAATTGCAGCTGAAAGAGGCATAAATTTCATTAAATTGTTTTTCCTAGCGATAAATACGTTTTGAGTAATTTATTTAGCAAAAACAAAGCCAATATTAGATTTTTTAATAAAAAAAGCCCACATTAATGTGAGCTTTTTTTATTTATTTTGAATAGCTTAGTGATGACTATCTATAACAATATTGCTGGTTTTATTCACTTCTTTACTTTTAAAAAAGTTTAGATGGTTAAACACAATATTTAATACGATGGCCATGAGGCACGTTGAACTAATACCTGAATGGAACAGGGTTTGTACCCATTTTGGGAAGTTCGCATAGAATGAGTGATCAATAATTGGAATCATACCTGCGGCAATTGCTGTAGCAACAATGATTAGGTTCTTTTGCTCACTATAATCAATTTTAGCTAAAGTACGAATACCACTTGCAGCCACTGTACCGAACAATACCAAACCTGCGCCACCCAATACCGGTACAGGAATTGCAGCAATCAAACGGCCCATAATTGGTAAAATACCCAATACAACTAAAATTAAGCCACCCGCTGCAACAACAAAACGGCTTTTTACACCAGTAATCGCGACCAAGCCTACATTTTGTGCAAAGGCACTTTGCATGAATGAGCCAAATATTGGTGCTGCTGCACTTGAAAGCATATCGGCACGTAGCCCATTGGTAATACGTTCAGCGTCGACTTTGGTACCGACAATTTCACCAACAGCGATAATATCAGCTGTAGTTTCAGTCATAATCACCAATGTCACAATTAGCATGGCAATAATGGCACTCAGTTCAAATGTTGGCATACCAAAGGCAAAGAAACTTGGGAATTGAATCCAATTGCCATTTGCGACTTTTGAGAAATCGCCAAAGCCCATCGCATATGCCAGCACTGTACCTAGCACAATTGCTAATAAGATGGATAAACGACGAATTGTAGCGTTTCGAGTAATATTCAGCACAATGACAATGGCTAAAGTTAGAAAAGCCAAACTAATATTTTCAGCACTGCCCCAATCAGGCGCTTTGCTATTTCCACCCATCATCCAACGTACTGCGACAGGTAGCAATGACAAACCAATCACGGTAATCACGCAGCCGGTCACGATTGGCGGGAAAAAACGAATAATTTTTGAAAAATATGGTGCTAAAAAGAAACCGATTAATGAAGCAACAATAACCGCACCATATACTGCCGAAAGCCCACCACCTGCAGTGACTATGGCAATCATCGTTGCCACACCAGCAAAGGATACGCCTTGAACTAGGGGTAATTTTGCACCGATGTATTTCACACCGACCGTTTGTAAAATCGTGGCTAAACCACCGACAAATAATGCTGCTGCAATTAATAAACCAATTTGTGCAGGTTCAAGTCCTGCGGCTGTACCAATAATCAGTGGCGGCGCAATAATACCGCCATACATCGTCAATACATGTTGTAAGCCATAAGCTAGGGTTTTCCCTGCACCTAAATATTCATGTTCTGGTGAAACTGTTTGATTTTGTTCTGTCATTTTTATATCCCCCGATCCGTTTTATGATGCTGTTTTTAGCTACCGCGATATGTTGAATAGGCAAAAGGGCTAATCAACAAAGGAATATGAAAATGCTGTGAGGCATCTTTTACTAAGAAATGAATCACTGCTTTTGGGAAAAAAGTTTCGGTATTAAGACTTTCAAAATAGTCCGCTGTGGCAAACTCTAAGCTATAGCTACCCGTAGAAAATTCGCTTAAACCAAAGTCGGTCACACGGCCATCTGCATTGGTTTGCCCTTCACCAAGTAACATACCGTCTGCATTGAATAATTTAATCAAGACATTGGCAGCAGGTTTCCCCAGATTTGTATCTAAAATATGTGAGCTGATCATGCACTTAGCTCCTGTTTTAATCTTAATAAGGCAATTTCAGCCAATTGATGATGGACAATACGCTTTTCAGTTTCTGGATCATTCAGCAGACGGTACTGCAATGCTTGTAATACATTTTCACTGCTTAAGCCTGAAGCTTTAATTAAGAAGATATAGCCGTACTTTTTTTCATAAGCGATGTTGCCTTTGAGCAATGCCATTTGTGTTTCTTCATCGGCTGAAATAGCGGATTGTTCACGGTTGGAAAAATTCTTTTCTAATTCAGAAAGTTCAGCTTGGGCTTTTTTTTCACCAATACGCGGGTGATTATCTAAAGCAGATTTAATTTCTTCCCACGACCATGTACGAGCAGCTTGAGCCGCGTATTCCAAAATACTGTCTAATGATGCATACGGACGCTGACTGAGCAGCTCATTCGCCCAGCTTTCAATTTGCACACAGTGCTTTAAAAATGTTTTTACATCGGCTTCGGATGCTTGATTAAATTCAACAAGTTGCACTATTAAATCGCCTAAAAATATTTAATGTTCGTTCAAAACATGTTTTGCAATATCAATGCCAATCCCTTATTTCTTAGACAAATTGCTTTTTATAGGCACAAAAAAAGAGGCGCTAAGCCTCTCTTTCTTCTTTATTTTTTTTATTACGGTGCATGGTGTTTTATCCAATGTTCTGCAATATCGGCACGACGACAAACCCATACTTTTTCATGCGATTGCACATAATCTAAGAATCTTTGTAGTGCTTTAAAGCGTCCTGGTCGCCCTAAAATACGACAGTGCATACCAATAGATAGCATTTTTGGCGCAGTTTCACCTTCGGCATATAACACATCAAAGGCATCTTTAAGGTATTGATAAAATTGCTCACCACTATTAAAACCACCCGGCGAGCAAAACTTCATATCATTACTTTCAAGTGTATATGGAATGATTAAATGCGGACGTGTTGCACCATCTACATTCGTCACTGTGCTCCAAAATGGTAAGTCATCGCCATAATAGTCACAGTCATATTGAATCTGAGGAAATTCAGCAAGTAATTTTCGAGTATTCGGGCTATCACGTCCGGTATACCAACCGATTGGTGTTTTACCAAATAGCGTTTCAAGCACGCTAATAGCTTGATCCATATGTTGGCGTTCTTGTTCGATTGGCATATCTTGATAATGCAACCAACGTTGACCATGCGATACGACATCATAATTGGCTGCTTTAATCGCTTCCACAATGTAAGGATTGCGTGCCAAAGCCATACCCACACCGAAAATGGTCATGGGGAGTTGGCGTTTTTTAAACTCTTGGTGAATGCGCCAAAAGCCCGCTCGTGAGCCATATTCGTACATGGAATCCATCGACATGTGTTTGTCTGGAAAACTGGCCGCGCCAATAATATCTGACAAAAACTGTTCTGAACCTGCATCACCATGTTCTACATGGTTTTCACCGCCTTCTTCATAGTTCAATACAAACTGAACCGCGACACGAGCACCATTTGGCCATTCCACTTTGGGTGGTTCTCCATGATAGCCAATCAGATCTCTGGAATAGTCTTGTTGTTGAATCTGGTCTATCAGATCTTGCCCACGTAAATATGTTGCTGTCACATCCACTTCCTAATTTGTTATATCAAACAGTCAAAAAATAGAATGAATTAAGCAATTAGTGCGCCAAAACTTAGTATACAAGTTTTATTTCCTTTCGGCTTTGTTGCACAAAGATTTGAAATGCAAAGCGCCCCTAATTGAGCCAAATTTAAGGCGTAACTTGGGTAAGTGGTCGACCTAATTCCGTAAATCTGTTAAGGACTGCCACACGTGCATGGATCTCATTGACTTGGCTATCAAAACTCCTTGCACTGAGTTTATCTCCTAATAATTTGATGCAATGCATCTTAGTTTCAACCAAACTTCGCCGATGATAGCCTGACCATTTTTTCCATAGTGTCCTGCCTAAACGTTTAATTGCTCGAAGTAATTCATTTCGCTCTAGCGAGCTACTCTTTGTATCTTTCCATGGTTTCGCATTTTTTCTAGGTGGAATCACCGCATGCGCTTGCCGATCTGCAATGACCTGACGGCATTGCTTGGTGTCATAAGCTCCATCGGTATAAACAGAGTCAATCCGCTCATCTTGTGGAATCTGATTAAGTAAATCACCAAGCACCTGTGAATCACTGACATTATTGGTTGTAAGCTGAACTGCTCGTATTTGTAGGGTTTTAGCATCTATACCAATATGAAGTTTACGCCATTGGCGACGATATTCAGGTCCATGTTTCTTGCGTTTCCATTCGCCCTCACCTAGAAACTTCATGCCTGTAGAGTCCATGAGTAGATGCAGCCCATCGCTACTTTTTTGGTAGCTGATTACAATATCAATATGCTTTTGTCTTCTACAAAGCGTGGTGTAATCTGGAGCTATCCAATTTAATCCGCAAAGTTTAATCAGACTTTGCACAAAGCCAGTAACCATACGTAAAGACAGACGGAATAAGGATTTAATCATTAAGCAGCATTGGATGGCTGCGTCGGAGTAGGTTTGATTTCGCCCTTGTTTGCCTTTTGATGGCGCATACCATTGCGTAGCAGGATCAAACCAAATGGCAATATTTCCGCGACTCATGAGTGCTCGGTTATATGCGGGCCAATTGGTTGTGCGGTAGATTTTGTGTGCAGGCTTCTTCATTTGAAAATTATATCGCTGAAAAAGCCTTTACAGATAGGTTTGTGCAACAAAGCCTATCTGCATTAATCTTTTAAGACTTGCCTGTGGAATCATGATTTCATTTGTTTTTTACACTTATTGGTAGATGGGTATAATCATAAATTATTAAATTTTACATTTTTTGGATTGTTAGCCCTTATAGAGGTAGTCGTATTTTCATATTTTAAAGATTATTTACTTTTCAAAAATACTAAAATTTAAAAAAGAGAAGCCTTTCATATTCAGAAAGGCTTTGTGAAATAGTGTTTTGGAAATGATTAAAATAAGAAGTAACGCTGCGCCATTGGTAACACTTCCGCAGGCTCACAAGTCAAATGCACACCATCTGCACGTACTTCATAAATCTCAGGGTCAACCTCCATTACAGGACAATAAGTATTTAACTTCATATCTGCTTTCGAGATATTACGCGTGGCTTTACAAGGACTAATCAACTTCTTTAAAGCCAATTGTTCATGTACGCCTTGCTCTATTGCCACTTGCGATAAAAAGGTAATGCAGGTGTTATGTACGCCACGAGGGTAAGCGCCAAACATCGGACGATAATGCACAGGCTGTGGCGTTGGAATTGAAGCATTAATATCACCCATCGGCGCAGCTGCAATCATTCCGCCTTTAATAATCATCGAGGGCTTAACACCAAAAAATGCAGGCTTCCATAAAACAATATCGGCTAATTTACCCACTTCAATCGAACCAACTTCATGGCTTAATCCATGGGTAATGGCAGGATTAATCGTATATTTAGCAATATAGCGCTTCACACGATTGTTATCGTGATTTTGATTATCACCTTCGAGTGGGCCGCGTTGCACTTTCATTTTATGTGCTGTCTGCCAAGTACGTAATATTACTTCACCCACACGCCCCATCGCTTGCGAGTCGGAAGACATCATGGCAATTGCGCCCATATCCTGCAAGATATCTTCTGCAGCAATAGTTTCACGGCGAATCCGACTTTCAGCAAAAGCAACATCTTCAGAAATTGCAGGGTCTAAATGGTGGCAAACCATCAACATATCTAAATGTTCATCAATGGTATTGACGGTATATGGACGTGTGGGATTGGTTGAAGATGGTAAAACATTGGGTTGACCAATTGCTTTTAAAATATCTGGTGCGTGACCACCGCCCGCACCCTCAGTATGGTAAGTGTGGATGGTCCGGTTATTAAATGCTGCTAAGGTTTCTTCTAGAAAGCCACTTTCATTTAGTGTGTCTGTGTGAATGGCAACTTGTACATCGTATTGATCCGCCACACTTAGACAGTTATCAATCGCGGCTGGCGTCGATCCCCAGTCTTCATGTAATTTTAAACCCACCACACCGGCTTTGATTTGTTCAGCGATTGGTTCTGGCTGACTCAAGTTGCCTTTACCTAACAGACCAATATTCATAGGTAAATCATCAATAGCTTGTAGCATGGTCGCAATATGCCATGGGCCTGGAGTTACTGTGGTTGCAGATGTTCCTGCGGCGGGGCCTGTACCACCACCAATCATTGTAGTTGTGCCTGACATTAGTGCTGTTTCAACTTGTTGTGGGCAAATCCAATGAATGTGAGTATCAATCCCTCCCGCCGTTAAGATTTGTCCTTCACCTGCGATGACTTCAGTTGCTGCACCTAAAGGGATTGTAATGTCAGGTTGAATATCAGGGTTACCTGCTTTACCTATTTTCCAGATACGACCATTTTTAAGTCCAACATCGGCTTTGACAATACCCCACCAATCGACAATTAAAGCATTGGTAATGACGGTATCAGCGACCTCATCAGACAATAATTGTGACTGTCCCATACCATCGCGAATGACCTTGCCACCGCCAAATTTAACTTCTTCACCATAAGTCGTGAGGTCTTGTTCAACTTGAATAAACAATTCTGTATCAGCTAAGCGAACTCTATCACCTACTGTAGGGCCAAACATTTCCGCATAAGCACGGCGAGAC
Source organism: Acinetobacter sp. CIP 64.7 (assembly GCF_000369745.1). Lineage (GTDB taxonomy): Bacteria > Pseudomonadota > Gammaproteobacteria > Pseudomonadales > Moraxellaceae > Acinetobacter > Acinetobacter fasciculus. The sequence goes on from NZ_KB850178.1 coordinate 244,613, forward strand.
ATTTTCATTAATATATTTCCTATTCTAGATTTTTTGGCTTTAGCAGCTTTTGCATCGGAATAAATTGAATACCCCATTTCTCCGTTAGCGCACCGACCACTTCAAATCCATATTTTTTATAAATATCGAGTGCATAATGACTTGAATTTATTGTGATTATATCGGGATCATTTTTAAGTATTTCTTGCTCTAAAAAGTCCCACATTTGTCGACCATAACCTTGACCGTGATATTCAGCTTTTAAGAAATAATGCATGACATGAGATGGAGCGATATACGCCAAATTCCCAACGATTTCTTCATTAATTTCTGCCACAAAATAATGAATAAGTGGTTGTTGGAAGATGTTTTTCAACATATCAGGTTTAAAGCGTTCACGTCCTTCTTCAGTCACGACAACATAATCGACAAAAGGTTCAATAACAGCAGCGATGGCTTCAACATCATCAACAGTTGCTGGGCGTATTTTCATTATTAACATTTAATTCTCTTATGCTTTTTCATGTACTTATTGAACTTATTACTAACAATAATTTAATTGTTCAACAAGACACTTGAGCATAAAAATAGTTAATCCAATTTACCCATAACACGCCCTGCAAACCCATACACCTCACGTTTACCTGCAAGTGCAACCAATTCGATATCTCGACTTTGGCCCGGTTCAAAACGAACTGCTGTTCCAGCAGCGATGTTGAGTCGATAGCCTCTAGCTTGCTCTCGATTAAATTGCAAAGCATCATTGGCTTCAGCAAAGTGAAAATGAGAACCGACTTGAATTGGTCGATCGCCTGCATTAGCAACACGCATTTTCAGTGTTTCTCGTCCGACATTCATTTCAATGTCTGAATCAGGCGTAATAATTTCACCAGGAATCATGGCTTACTCCTTATTTTTATTAGACAATGGGTTGATGAACTGTGACTAACTTTGAACCATCTGGAAAAGTAGCTTCGACCTGCACTTCTGCAATCATTTCCGCGACACCATCCATGACATCTTCACGACTTAACAAGGTTGTGCCGTAATGCATTAACTCGCTCACGGACATGCCATCGCGTGCGCCCTCAAGCAGTGCTGCTGAAATAAATGCAATTGATTCTGGATAATTCAATTTTAATCCACGCGCTTTACGACGCTCAGCAACAAGGCCTGCGGTAAAAATTAATAATTTATCTTTTTCAGTTGGATTAAGTTCCATAACAATTTCCTAATCTTCTAAAATGTAGAATGCAAAATGCGTGCAAATTCTTCTTTCGCTCTCGCACGTTTTGATTTTTAGTGTCCTAACCCAAAGGTAAAATGAACACTTAATCTATTAATCTTGCTAGACCTATCTACTTTCCAATGATGGCAAAACTTAAGTGCGCCAAATCCGTGGGAATTCTTCTGCTAGGTCATACCAATAGCGTCTTAAACGGGCACGGACTGCTGCAAAAGCATCATGGCATTCACGTACATCATCGCCTAAATAACGTGCACAAATCACATCATCTAACAGGGTTAAAGTCACCGCTAGATTCATCCGCATAATCAATTCACGGATTAATTCCATATGTTCAGCCAGTAATGTTGTTTGCCTTAAACGCGATGGTGCTACTGCCCAGAAACTTCCCATCACAGCATGTCCATTCATACCTAAACAGGATGTAAGCCACCGATCCTGCCCCTTAAAATTTAAACTATCTGCAACCAATAATTTGTCTGCACGATACAGCCTAAATTTGCTTTGGTATTGCCCTTGCTGAAAAATTTCACCACGTGCTTGTCGACCGATGACCAACATATCCCACCCAATAAAACTGGCCATTTCATCTAGATGAATATGTGTTTCAGAGTCTGCATTGGCACCATCAAAAAGCATGGTTTCTTGCGGTAACCATTCAAATGTCGCCTGTGCTGCGACATGTATATGAATATGCTGATAGGCTTGCTTGCCATTGGTTTTGTACCATTTTCCTGCACCGGGCGTGGTAACTAACGCATGCGCATTCGCCTCAACTTTCATATCAAAAGTCAGATGGTCTCCGCCAGCAATTCCTGCTGGTGGATGCACAATAATTGCATGGCAAATACCAGTTTTTTCAGGCCACAACATCTTCTGAACGCGTACAGGCCCATGATGCTTGCGATGCTGTAATACGGTTCGATTTGACTGTACTTGATAGGCAAAACCAAGTTCCAAACAGGCATACCACAGTTGGCTGTTATGCTGCTGTTGTGTCGATATAAATTTTGTTTCGCTTAATACCAGATCATTCATTTGCATCTCCCTATTATTTGAGATGAATGAGGCATCAAGCTAAACCAATTACAGCAACAATAGCTGTCAAAGCACCAATCATTTGCTTACCATAAGGCACATATTTTTGAATAAATGCGCCGACGAGCAAACCGAATACGTATATAGATGCCATCGCTGTAACCATACCAACGACCAGTAAAACTGCCTGACCGCTTTGGCCAAGTTCCGTACCATGTGCGATGCCATGAAAACCGGCCAAAAGTGCAGCAATAAAAGGAACGGCTTTATTGGTTTTGGTCCAAAGAGCAACAGCCAATACAATTAACGACGCAATAATGCCGTTTTCAGCAATTGCTGTTGCTAAGTTGAATTGTGCACCGATCATAAAACCGACAATCATTGCGGCAGATAAACCGAATAATCCGGCCCATTTCCAGCGCTGGTGTGCAGTCCAAATCAATACGCCAAATGCTAACGCCATCATTAGATGATCAAGCCCTGTAAATGGATGCACAAAACCGCTGATAAAACTATTATGGCTATGCTCATGGCCTGGATGCGCCATTGCTACCAAGGGAAAGAATGCCAACGATGTGAAGGTAATTCTTTGCAATAATAACTTCATAGTGGATGCCCCTTATGCTTTAAACAAACCTTGTTTCTCAATAAAGCTGATGATGTCATTTAAGCCATCTTTAGTTTTCATATTGGAAAATAGAAAAGGTTTTTCACCGCGCATACGTTTCGCGTCTTGATCCATCACATCTAAATTTGCTCCAACCATTGGTGCAAGGTCGGTTTTGTTTATGATTAACAAATCAGATTTGGTAATACCGGGGCCACCTTTACGCGGAATTTTCTCCCCACCCGCCACATCAATTACATACAGGGTTAAATCTGAAAGTTCCGGGCTAAATGTTGCTGCCAAATTATCACCGCCACTTTCAATAATGATCAGTTCAAGGCCATCAAATTTTTCGCACAGGTCATCAATAGCCGCTAGGTTAATGGAGGCGTCCTCACGAATTGCGGTATGCGGGCAACCACCTGTTTCTACACCAACAATACGCTCAGGTGACATAGCTTCATGGCGTGTTAAAAAGTTGGAATCTTCTTTGGTATAAATATCATTGGTCACCACCGCCATATTGTATTTTTCACGCAGTGCCTGACATAAATTTAAAGTAAGCGCTGTTTTACCTGAACCAACTGGACCGCCAATACCTACGCGTAATGGGCTACGTTCTGTCATGTGAAATGTCCTTTATTTTTAAGATCTAAATAATCGTGAATATTGTGTTTCGTGTGCCATACTGAGCATGGCGTAATTAGGTAAGGCGCTACTGAGTTCAGCATCTTGCAGTGCTAAAGCACGTTCAATTGCCTCTGGAATCAGCCCATGCACATGCCATAAAATCCGTTGTCCACTCATCTGTCCAAGTGGTACAGTTTTCACGGCAGCCAACACCTGATTTTCAAGTACGGTAAAGGTATAAGCAGTCAAAACCTCTGCAACATCAAGTTCGAGTTGCCCACAAAGATGCGCATAGATGGGTACGAAACCGATCTGCTTTTTTAATTTCACAGGCTTTTTCAGCACATCACGAATCCACGCATTTAATGAAAATGCCAATTGCTGTGATTCAGCCAATAACTCTTTGCTTTCTCGACTTGCTCTATATAACTGCGCCCAGTATTCAAACTGCTCAGGCTGATCAAAAGATATTATTAGGCGTTTCAAAACGGGCAGCTCAAACCGTACCAAAAGCATTTCAAGCACTTCTTCAAAATAAGTAATGCTCGAGGTTTCATCAAAAATTAAGCTCTGATCAATCGCACTTTCTACCCCTTGAGAATAACAGTACGCCCCAATTGGTAGTGCCGTTGAGGACAAAGTCAACAGACTTAAAAGCTGTGAAGCATTAGGTGTGAACATGATGCAAAGCCTTAATTGGGCTTAATCTGTGATCATGCTGATGCTGTGCATAAGCACCGCTTTCAGGCTCAAATGGATGCATGGTTTCATATACCGTTAAACCAAGTCCAATTATCATTTCAGCCAATACATGATCTGGCTCAAAATACAGCGCCGTTGGTGTGAGCATTAAAGGGACGTGACGATTACCTAAGTGATACGCTGCTTTTAATAAATCAAAGCTGCTTGGTGCTTCTACTTTCATGAGTTTTTCTGCTTTGGCATCGACACGCAGTACATCACCCTCTTGAGTTGCGATATATGAACCGTGCCTTAAAATGCCGGTACGGGGTAAATCTGCACCAATATCGTGCCCGTTAGCTAAAGTTGCACGAAAACGGCTCTTTTGTCGTGTATCAAATGTCAGTTCAACTATCTCAACATTTTCTTGTACGACATTACCCTCAAGTCTTTCCGTATAGATTTTCATAAATACCCAATCTCAATTTCTTTTATCGTGATTCGTGAACTAAATTGATGCTAAATTCAGCATTAAATGAATGATTTGCATTAAAATAATGCACTATTCATGCCAATCTTATTTTGCCAAGCGTTTTATTTTTGCCGTGTCTATCTAATTATTTTGAAATTTGCTTCGTGCAAGACATCTTAATTATTAAAAAATATGTGATTGCCGATAATTATTCAGATGGCCATAAAAAAATCCCCCCATCGATGGAGGATTGTAGAAATAGAATTTATGCCAATCTAGCTAAGCATTAATACACATCTCGTCGGTAGTGACCGGCCTTACGTAAGGCATTAATTTGTTTAGCACCTAAAATTTCTACTAAAGCATCATCAATACCTTGGGCCATATTTAAACTACCACAGAGATAATACAAAACACGAAGAAACCAACCACATTCACATCAAATAAAATCAATAACTTAAAATAAAAATTCCAAATACACCCTATTTCCCACCCGCTTTGAGCCTCTCAAATTCATCAAAAACCGCCCACATTTATAACCACTTTCTTGATCTTTTTATAAAAATTAAAAGTTTTTTGTACTTCTTGATCTAAGTTAAAAAAATCAGGAGGGCGAATAAATGAAGCCTACAAAAGCAAATTCTCAGCTAGCCAATAAAAGACCGTTTTATACAAAGGAGGTCATGATCCGTCCTTACCCGCCTCTGTTCAAAATTTACCAAAGCTACGCTCAGATTTTAAATGCCTCGCAACTGCCAACACACTTTCAACATGACGTGAGCCTAATATCTGCTACTGCACCTGCTCCAGCTGAGTTATTCGCAACAGATAACTTTCTTCTTGTTTATATAGCACAACAACAAAATATTCGAATCAAAGCTCGAAGCATTGTAGAAGCTGATGTAGACCTCATTCAGGTTCAATATCAACTCAGCAACACACTCTTTAAGTTGATGACTGAGCTCAAGATCAATCCACAGGCTCTTAATCCCGATAAGCTACTTCATAACTTAAATCAGTCTCTATCGAAACAAGCAATTTACGATGTGAATCAAAAGCTTTATGACAAACCCAGATGCAGTCTTTCTCGAGACCTACTCGCTAAGTTAATCGATTGCAGTCGTAATCAGCTACTTTATCGCCAGAAGCAAATCAACGGCACTCACGACCTACGAATTCAAGCACTCAAAAATAAATGTAAAGCACTCACGAGCGTACAACCATGCGCATCACAATTTTGGAGTTTAGACCATGAAAATTGAAAACATCATTGAGCGAATGCTAGATCATGAATTTTTTGATCAGGACTATCAAAATGCTATCGCACAGCACTTAAAACCTACAGTCTTAATCCCTGAATTAAAACCCTTATTGAAAACAACAGTCAGCTTCGATGCAGACTCTAAGTTTGAACTCCCAACAAAATTACCTCTCCCCCCAAGTGTGTCTAAACATCCGATCTGTGCCTATCTCTATTCAGTAGATCAGCATGAATATCCTATTATACAACGATGGGCTGTGCATAATTTACATGCAGCATGTATTCTTAAAGCAATTCCGAATCCGACTGAAAAGGATCACCAAACCACCATTATTAGAGTGTTTAATCGATTTAGATTAGCAAACGAAGCTTATGCCGCATCGCAACAAGGCAAACAATTGAATCGGTATCAGCAGGAATATTTGTGGTTATGGGAGCAATTGCCTAGCCATGAGATTACCTTGGCTGACTTCGTGAAGAGTTTACGGGAATTAGAAAACGACTCTAAACTCAATCGTTTTCAGTATCTATTACTGCTTGATATACGGCGATTCTATGATTATGTCTTAGCACTTAAACCCAAGAAACATTACTCAGCACCACCCAAGCACATCGATGAGCCAATTTATTTGGATGAACACAACGCCATTTTACACTGTCCATATGACATGCCTCAGAAACAGCATCCTGCTCTCTTTTATGAGGAATTACAGGATGAACAGCCAAATCAGCAATACTCCATCAATACAGCACAGGTATCGCCATTAACAAGCCAATCTAGTCTTTTACAACATCGAGTAAGTAAACTGACACAGCAACACATCATTAGACAACAGCATAATTTTAGCTGTAGTAAGCATTATCCAGACTTCAATAGCCTGAGCTTACTTGTACAACATTGTCATCAACTCTATTTAAATCATCAAAAAAAAAATAAAGCATATCTTTTTATCTTACTCAGTTTCTTGAGTGGTGTTCCTATTGAGCAATGGCTCTATCTACAATCCAAACAACGCTATGCACTCAATAAACGACAGAAGGTCATTTTTGAAAACGATCAATATTTTCTACGTTCCAAATTCACGCTGTTTGAGGACTCTGCTTTTGAATACAAAGACCAATTGCTTAATCAGGTAACCCATTTCGATTTACCTTTAGTCAAAGAGCTGGTAGAGGGTCTAAGACAACAGCCAATACTGAAGCAAGAGCAAGTCGCACATGCATTAAAAAAATGTCGGGAAGAACTCTTCATTCCGTCGTTATCAACTAAAAAAATAAGTGTTTTATTACATCACTGTATTTACCATTACACTCAAAATGAACAACTAGCCGACATTCTTACAGGCATCGATGCAAATCGATCAGTTTCTATTTCATATTGTTCGTATCCAATCTACCGTTTGCAGCAAAGCTATCAGGGTACAGTACATCAGCTATCAAAAGACTTAGCAAAAGAAATCTATGTCATCGATGATGAGCAACAAAGGTTTGGTAGTTGTAAAGCCCCTAAACCAGCAATAGTAACGGCTATATTTGCATACTTACAACATCAGATCATTCAAGCTGAACATCAAGGAAAAATGCTTGATATGTTTAATCACTATAATGTATGGCTTTGGCATATCTTATTATTGTTCAGTGCAGCTCGACCTGTCAGCGACTTCCCAGGTTTCTTAAAAAATTTCGATTTAAAACAACAATGGCTTTGGCTTTCAGATAAAGAAATTCACAGTAGAACAAATGATGGTCGATTAATTCCTCTATGTGATTTTGTTGTAAAGCAAATCCGCTTATTCATTACCTATTTAAATGAATTCCAACAACTGTACCCAGAGCATCAACCGTATATTCAAGAAATTTTAAGCAGTAAAAAGCCTCTCCTCAGTGTCTATCAACATGGACAATGGCAAGCACTTAGCCCTCATTTAGTCAACAGTTTCACTCGTATTATGCAACTTGATCATGCCAATTGGCTTAGGCATACAGCTCGTGCATATCTCACCGAACAAGCAGATGAAAACTTCATTCTGGCTTTGTTTGGGCATGAGCAAAACCAACAAGAAATGGGGCAAAAATTCTCAAGTCTTTCGCTTCAACAATATAAAGAACTCGCCAACTGCCTCAACAATATGCAGCACGCTTACCAAATTGATGGGATGTATGAACATGCTTAAACAAAAACATTATGCACATGAACGCCGTACAAAGAATAGAGATCAAAAGCGCATAAAAGAGCACTTACAAATTCAAGCAATCATCGATGAATTTCTCTCCCAAGAAAAATTACAACAGACACAACAATCACAAAATTTCCCAGATCTCTATAACCAAGTGATTCAGCACTTAGAGCAACAAAAAGTAAGCTTTTCTTTAAAAAAGGCATTTTATCAGCACTTTCGCAAACACATTATTCAATACAACCGTGCCAATGATGCAGACTTACCATTACCAACGCAGCACCTCGTTTCTATTAAACGGACACCTTTAATATTTAATGAATCTTGGTTAGAGAATTCGAAATATCTCACCTATTTAAAAGAGCGACTCTGGCGTTATTGGCATACTACGGAACATTTTTCAGATGATGAAATTGTTGGCAATCTTCTTATCAGTGCAATCCTGTACGGCGGACTTTCACATCAAGCTAGCTTAAATGCTTTACTTGAACATCTCAAAACTGATGAAGAAATCTACTATGTTCAGGCATTACAATTTCCGCTTTTACTCTTAGAACCGCAATCACCCCATTATGGTGATTTGTACGATCCTAAGCATCCTCTCAAGAAATCACGAAATTTTGTACCTGACCGATTGACTCAACTGTGGATCCTTAGATTTAAAGCAAAGCCTATCGATATCCAATTTGATTGCTACGCTTATATCCGTTCCATTTTTAATGCATTAGAAATACCTTTCAATCAAAAGCAATTCAATCAACTCTTAGAAGCTTCCAGTCATTCATTGATGCAATTAGACAATGTCAATTTAAGTCCTGCGCTGACGCTGTGTTTATCTGAAGAGATTGAGACATGTGGCTTAAGCCCTAGTGCGTTTAAACGCTATCTTTCACCCCAGCTAATACTCTGCCATTCTGAACAAACTAAAGAGCCACTGTTCAAAAATATCAATTCCACGGCAAAAGAGGAACGATTACACACTGAAGATACTCTTGAGGCACTTACTGCTTTGCATAAACAGATTTTGAGGTTCTTCAAAAACAGCCATAAGACCTCCACAGATCTATATAACGTTCTACACAGCCAACATAACAGCCTGCCTGAAAATGGCAAACGGTTAGCTCTTTGGCTGTATAGCTTGTTTCATCCTGCTTTAGAAGATATTAAATCTATCGCTCAACTGTATCAGTTGGATTCAGCCAAATATTTGCACCATATCTCGCAACAACAAAAAATTAGATATTCTTCAATTTATAGCTACTACACAAAACTCGCAGAGACTTGGTTACTCCACAGCAATGACTTTATAGAAGAACCCAACCTCAATGATCATCTAGATGTGATCTACAAGCGCATGTTAAACGGCGTTGGTAAATCTAAATCACAAAAATTTGATCTCATAAAACGATTCCATCAATTTCAGCGTGTGTTATTTGATGCTGATGTGTTCCCAATGCAGAATGAAGGGTTTCATTTAAGCTCACCGAAAGCCGAAATCATCTCTGCAAAAACCTTTAAACAGCTGCTTGCCCAACTTAAATATCATGAAAGCCCAAGCTATACGGCTCATGATTTAGCAATGCTCAGTATCGTATATACGATAGCGTTTCGTACGGGCATGCGGATTAATGAAATTCTTGGACTTCGCATTAAAGACGTGGAAGGTGTTCAGGCAAGTTCGATTTGGATTCGCCCATATCGTGCCAAGCATCAACAACACTTACTTAAAACGGATAGTGCTGAACGCAATCTCAACATTCAAATTCTACTGACTCAAGAGGAGCATGTTAAATTTCAGCATTACTGCCAAACAAGGCGCCGTGCTTATACTCCTAATCAGTACTTATTCACAATGTGGAACAGTGCTGAACGTCTTAAACCACATTTGGTGACACTTCCTTTTCAACGAATACTCGATACATTATTGCCAGGACATCGTTATTCTTTTCATTCCTTACGGCATACAGCGGCCAATTCTCTCGCGCTAATCCTAAATATAGACTACACGTTTGTGTCTACCTTCACGGACTATTCAATCGAGCATTACAACCTAATCCGAAATGAGCTGGTACGCTCTCAAACACCACAAGATTGTTGGTATTTACTATCTCATATATTAGGTCACATAGACCCAACTGAAACATTTAGAAGCTATCTGCATTTAGCTTACATAATAGCAGGTTATCAATTAAGGAAATTCGACCCATGTTTGGATCCAACTGTTATTCAAAAGATCTGTCCAAAATTAGTAATACCGCGGAAACCTACAAAGCAAATTTATTTAAGTCATTATGATAATCAAATGACCCAACTTACTCACGCGGTATCATTGGAAACAGTACAGCAATCAATTTTACTACCCCAGAAAATAGATACTCATGAACTCACTGAAAATCGTTATATTTATGGTACTAGTCAATCTGGTTATTCGTATTTAATGATTTCAAGGATACTTAAAGCATTAGATCAATCTTATACACCTGAGCTTCTGTCTCAAAAGTATGACTTTCCAATTAAGACACTCATGCTGTGGCAACAAAATATACTTAAGCTCAAACAACTCAAAAATCGCAAGAACCGACCTCGCTTCATTATTGATGCTGATAAATCACAACGCATACTTCCACATATTGAAACCAAGGAAGAAAAAATAGTCTTAGAGTATTTTTTTAAACGGCTTAATAAATTGAAAAGTGATGATGCAAACATCTTAAATGCACTACATATTTTTGAAATGAAAGCCAACATTTCACATGCTGGATTAATCTTTAATAGTGCTGATATAAGGCTAGCAAATCGATTTTTGACAGGAATTTATTCTTTATTTCCAGAAAAATATTGGCAGATTGCTATATCTTCTGAAATCTCTGAGGAAAAGCTCATGGAACGACTGCAGTTTAAATTTCTATCTTGCAGCATGAACAGCAGTCTAAATAATTCTTTTAAGTTTGAGCTAGTATCCCAAAACAATGGAAAGGCACTAACCGTCTTACGCTATTGCATGTTGGTTTTACTGATCCTGTGTACGCCGTCGCAACCTAGATCATAGCTGATCTGGCTGATAACCTGAAAACTCATAAAAGTCATGCAACAATTGAGCATAGACATCTGAAAAATTTATTAAGTTTTCTGGTTGTAAACAGAGGTGGTCCCACTTGTTTGAACAACTAAAAGCTTATTTATAAGTGATATTCTGCTCTAGTTAAGCTACCTTATTTTGTTGTGGTAGCTGGTCATAGTAAAACTCATCTGGAGTCATTTTGTCCAGACTCGAATGAGGTCGTTTCAAATTATAAAATTCAAAATATGCACTCAATTGCTTTTTCGTATCGGTGACACTGCTATAAGCTTTGAGATACACCTCTTCATATTTAACGCTTCTCCATAACCGTTCAACCATCACATTATCAATCCATCGACCTTTACCATCCATACTGATTTGAATGCCATTTGATTTCAATACATCAATAAATGCATCACTGGTGAACTGACTGCCCTGGTCTGTATTAAATATTTCAGGTGATCCATATTTTTCAATCGCTTCATTTAAAGCCGAAATACAAAAATCTACCTCCATACTAATCGATACCCTATGCGCAAGTACCTTGCGGCTATGCCAATCAATCACAGCACATAAATAAACAAAGCCTTTTGCCATAGGGATATACGTTATATCCGTACACCACACTTGATTACTGCGCTGAATAGCCAATCCTTTGAGCAGATATGGATATTTACGGTGAGCTTGATTGGCCTGACTTAGATTTGGTTTACGATATAACGCATTAATGCCCATTTTCTTCATTAAAGTACGTGTATGACGTCGTCCTATATGATGTCCTTGACGATTCAATAAATCACGCATCATACGGCTACCTGCAAAAGGGTATTGCATATGTAACTCATCCATACAGCGCATCAGCTTCAGATCTGATTCACTCACAGGTTTTGGGCGATAGTAATAACAACCACGGGAGACTTTCAGCAGCTTAGCTTGCTTAGATACTGAAATCTGAAGTGAGTCATCGATTAACTTTTGTGGTTGAAGCGGCCCAGTTTCTTCAACACACCTTCTAAAAAATCAATTTCTAATGCCTGCTCACCGATTTTTGCATGTAGTTTTTTTAGATCGATGGGTGGTTCTGTTGGAGCTTTTGATTGATCGAAAGCTTGCGAGGAAGCTGAAATCAGTTGATTTTTCCAGTCAATAATTTGGTTTTGATGAACATCAAATTCAGCACTCAATTCAGCAAGTGTTTTTTCTGCTTTAATCGCAGCAAGTGCTACCTTAGCTTTAAAGTCATTTGAATGATTTCTTCTTGGTCTACGTGTCATAAAATACTCCATATATTGATGTTTATAACATCATTTGGGGAGCAAAATATCACTTATAAGTGTTGTTTAAATTTCCTGATCCACCTCTAACCATAATGGTCAAAATAGCGATCATCAATGAAATAAGCTAATCCTATGTGCGTGTTGAGATAAGTTGATACGCCCAGTTGCCTACAAAAGTCAGGATTATATTGCAACTGTAATTGCGTATTACAAATAATTTTTGAGGCTACAATTTTAGCTACATTGCGAATATTGAGATGGCGAATACTAGGATGCATCGATGTCAAAATTCGACTCGAAGAATAATTCATCATGAGCGTTTGGCCTTCAATTGATTTAGATTTTTATCAAGTAATGATTTAGTTGCTTCTCGTTTTACAAGTAAGCATCTAAACTATGTCTATATTTATATAAAAACATGACTAAAACGTCAAGTTTTTATTGTCTATTTGGCGGTAATAATGACACTTGAATTAGACTCGAATGAATTTAAGATTCGATTGAAAGAAGTTAGAAAGATACGAAAGCTGACACAGCAAGAACTTGCTGAAAAAACGGGAATACCAGTAACCTCTATTGCGCATTTTGAGTCGGGCTCACGTAAACCTTCTTTAGAAAATTTTTATAAGCTCATTGTCGTACTTAATATATCAGCAGACTACATCCTAGGACGAAGTAAAGATATGAGTGCATTAGGTGTTGATCCCCTTGTGAGCACCCTGCAAAAATTACCTGAGGTTGAGCGAAGAATGATTGAGAAATTTATTGTTTCTTTAGATCATAACTAGAGTCGACCCTGCATATAGAATCTGAAGACTAGAAAATTAAAAAACCACTTAAAGTGGTTTTTTTGCATAGCCCCGAAATGGATATAAACACATTGTGTGTTTGCTATGTGGAATTGATCATCTAGTATTGCCTAGATGGTTGTTTAAATAGTGATTATTCACTCCTACATTTAGCTTTGTAAGTTTTATACCACTCTTCAATTTCAGCTGTATCAAAATATACTGCTGCTTGACGAGTACTACATTCTTTCAATGGTCTTGGAAATGAAAGATCATTTTCGATGATTTTACGTAAGCAATCTCGTGTTACATTAAGCAACTCACAAACTTGGTTGTATTTTAAGCGAAATGGCTTCATATTGTGACAAACCACTGGTATATCTAAATCATCAAAATTTTTAACAGTACGTACAATACTACGACGAGTATGTGATGTATGTGCTCTAAAATGATCCAATTGAGGATCCTCGTTTAATAATAGAGAAACCATGCTATCAAAAAAAAATAATTCAAATCCCATCCGTCCTAAAACACAAAAAAAGTGATCACGTTTTTGTGTTAATGCTTAAGTAAAGACTCGATATAATTACTCCACCACTCCATTATTTCGTAGCGTTCTTCTAGATGTGCTTCTTTATCATATGCCCCTTTAACGCCACCTTTTAAGTGAGACAGCGCAGACTCGATCACCTGAGATTTAGAACTAAAATTTTTATTCAAATTTGTTGATGCAATATGCCTAAATCCATGGGGATTTTGCTTACCTCGATACCCCAGCCTGTTTAATGCCGCATTAAATGTCAGATTAGAAATCGGTTTATTAATATTGTCACGGCTTGGAAATAAGTATTCACTTTCTGGAGAAATCTCTTTTAACTCTATTAGAAGGTTCATAACATGTTGAGATAGCGGTATACCATGCTCAATGCCTCTTTTCATCATACTCGGCGGTCGGATCCATACAGCTTCAGCAAAATCAAATTGTTCCCATCGTGCCTGTCTCAGCTCCCCTGGTCGAGGGAACATGTGAATTAAAAGCTCTAAGCCGATCGCCACGGGTCGAGAAGAGGAATTTCTGATTAAAGAAATCATTTCAGGTAACTCATGAATTTTTACATGCTTCATGCTCTCTGTTTCCCCTTTAGCTAAATGATCTCTTATACCTTCTAAAGGGTTATATAAGAGATCTTTCTTAAATTTAGCTAAACTATAGGCTCCATAGCAGTATGAGATCAATTTTTCAATACGGTTAAAAATACCTTCGTTAATTTGTTTTTCTGTATAATGATTTAACCACTCTCTAGAAGTAATTGTAGCGTACTCCCGATCCCCAAAAACTGATAAAAGATGTTTCTCAATGGACTGTTTTTCTTTTCGATAGGTTTCAGCTTTCCACGTTAATTTCTTACGTTCTAACCACTCATTCATTAAAGTAGAAAATAAGGCATCTTTATCTTGTAACTTTATTTTTTTAATCTCAGCCTGTGTTTTTATTTCAAGCGTGCCATTTAACATACCTTCTGCTTTTTCTCGTGCCTGTACATAATTTACTGTTGGATAAGCACCCAAACCAATCCATGCCCATTTACCTTGATCATTCTTATAGCGATACTGCCAAGACTTTTTACCGTTTGGCTGAACTCGACAATACAATCCAGCAATGTCTGTGGGTTGACGATATTCTTTAGCTTTCGGCTTGAGTGCTTTGTAAATATCTTCAACGCTTTTTTTACGCCTTATATTTACATTCTGAGGTGTATTTTTTGAATGAGCGTTTACATCACTTTTTACATCATTTGTTTTCATAACTTATGGAATCTCCAGAGATTTTTTCCTTGGTGTATCCCTGAGTTATATTTTATTTAAAGGATACAAACAAGGATACACAGGACGTGTTCCCATATGAAGTTATATACATTTAAGTAAAGCATTAAAAAACCCTTAACTCTATTAGAATTAAGGGTTTAGATCTTATATAAAGCTATATAAGTATAAAATTTGGTGGGCCCAGACAGACTTGAACTGTCGACCAACGGATTATGAGTCCGCTGCTCTAACCAACTGAGCTATAGGCCCTATATGCTGAAAACTTTATTTATCAATAAGTTCAGGCGTCATGAATACTAGCTAAGATTTTTTGGAAAGACAAGTGCTTTTATAACTGCTTGAACATTTAGGCAGCAATCATGGGCGACTTGTCTTAGTCAAAATTCAGTTACTTAAGACTTCAGTATAGGAGGCATATAGAAAAATGAGATACATGCTGCATCATTTAAGATAAATGAGCCTGTATCTTGAATTTAATCCGGTTTACTAAGCGTAAAACTGATAGATTTAAGGTCTTAGTATATCTATAAGGTATCAAAATTCTTTATTGCTCAGACACGAATGTTAAATGAATAGCCGTGAGCTAAAGAAGATAGAATGACTAGAATTCAGACTTCATTTCTTCGTCTTTATGTAAATCTTGCTTAATTTCGATCAAAGACCATACAATTATAAGCGCAAAAATCAATAGGGAGACTACGAAGGCTGTCATGTACGTCATACTTTTCAATCTCAGAGTAGAAAGAATAAGAAAATAGAAAAGACCTGTATCAGTCTTCTTCTTCGACAAAAGTCTAATAACTAAAATGTGCTCTGGATAGTCATTTTTTCATCATTTTAAGACTTTTTTTGTATCTAATGATATTTTTAAGATCTTAATATTGTTTTATTTATATATATTAACTCTTAATCTTGCAGCTTAAAAAGATGAATAAATCATAGATTTTTACATTATTCGCTGATTTTATTGGAAAGCCTATTGACTGTATGGGCGAACAAGATGAAATTATGCAGTTCTCTACATACAGCTTTTACTTCTCCGTACTTATGCTAAATAAATTCCTTGGCGAATCTGCATTTAAACTTGCAGGTTGGCAATATCATGTCGAACCAGATGTGCTTGAAGATAAACAGGTTATTATTGGATTTGAACATACCTCAATGATGGATGCGGTACTGTCAATTGCTCTGTTCCAGATTTACGACCTCAAGGTTCATACCTTAATCAAAAAAGAATTATTTAAAGGACCTTTCAAACCGCTATTAAACGCTGTTGGTGGTATTCCGGTTGACCGCAAGGCCAGTAAAGATATCGTGACCCAGATGGTGGAACATTTTCAGAACAATGAAAAGTTCAATCTGGTCATTGCTCCCGAAGCGACACGAGCCAAACAGGGTGAGGCACGCAAACCGATCCGTACCGGTTTCTGGCATATTGCCAAGGCTGCCAATGTACCGATCGTGTTGTTATACGCCAATTCCAGAACCAAGCAAGGTGGCATTCTTGGCAAGATCTATCCGACAGACCTTGCGCATGACCTGGCTTTGATCAAACAACTGTATAAAGATAAGGTTGGTCTGGATATCGTTATTCCAGAATAAGCTTTTAAAAAAGAAAAGCACGGACATAATCAGCGATTCGGCTGTTTATGTCCAAGTCATTTGTCCATATCAATGTATCAATAGAATTATAAATCCCTGTATCCTCTTTCTATTTTTCCTCGATATTGCACTTTTTTTGTTTTTATCCTGAAATCTCAAATCCAGGCACTTTTTTTTAAAAAAACGCTTATGGTAGAATTTCGGCATTCTGATAGGCATACAGCCAATCTACAAGGAGCATAGTTCGCATGGCGGGTCATTCCAAGTGGGCCAATATTAAGCATCGCAAAGCAAAACAAGATGCGAGTCGTGGTAAAGTTTTTACCAAATACATTCGTGAATTAACCACTGCTGCAAAGCTTGGTGGTCCAGATACTGCAAGCAACCCTCGTCTACGTGCTGTGGTTGAAAAAGCATTATCAGTGAATATGACACGTGACGTGATCAACCGTGCCATTCAACGTGGTGCTGGTGGCGAAGATAACGACGACCTGAAAGAAGTGACCTACGAAGGTTATGGTGTAGGTGGTGTTGCGGTTATTGTTGAAACCATGACTGACAACTTGAACCGTACTGTGCCTGACGTACGTCATTGCTTCTCTAAAACTGATGGTAACCTAGGCACTAACGGTTCGGTGGCATTCCTGTTCACGAAACGTGGCGAGATTACTTTTGAAGATGTTTCTTTGGAAGATCAAATCATGGAAGTGGCATTAGAAGCAGGTGCGGAAGACATCGAAGTCACTGAAGATGAAATCCTGGTGATTACTACACCTGAAGCTTTCGGTGATGTTCAAGATGCTTTAACTGCTGCAGGTTTAAAATCTGACAATGCTGAAGTGGTGATGAGTCCTTCAACCAAAGCAGAAATCACCGACATCGATCAAGCAAAAAAAATCATGAGAATGATTGATATGCTTGAAGATCTGGATGATGTACAAAACGTGTATACCAACGTTGAATTCTCAGATGCCGTTTTAGCAGAACTCGATGCTTAAATATTTTGATTCAAAAAACGCACCTTAGGGTGCGTTTTTTATGGCTGTCTCTCACCCTCGCCTTTGATTAAACTTTATTGAGTAATCCGCTACAGTTAAAGACATTATATTCTTTAATGACAAAGCTGGAATGCAGTGCAACCACATGCTCAATTTTTCCAATCCGCTTGAGCAGGATTTCACTATAATTTTCCATATCCCGCGCCACGACTTCGACAATAAAGTCCGCAGACTGACCGGTGACCAAAAAGGCATTAATCACTTCGGGAATACTTTCCAGTTCTTCCAGAAATTTAGCAAAAGTATCACTATCATGTTTGCTTAAGGATACCTGCAACAGCACATGCAGACTGAAACCTAATTTTTGGTAATTGATTTCACGTTTTAAGCCACTGATAATATTATGATCGATTAAGTGTTTGATCCTGCGATGCACCGAACTCACAGATAAATTCACCCGCTCGGACAGTTCATTCAGATTGACATCTTCATGGGTCAATATTTCTAGAATATGTTTATCGAAACGATCCAGTTCCATTTTTATACTCTTATATCAATAATCAATAGATGCAGAAAATTTTGCGCCATCTCTGTTATACAATATTTATTTATTTTTCACAAAATTTTCATATTCTGAAATTTTTTTCCAAATTCAATCTCATTTTATAAATACGGTTTTCAGGATGGTTTCAATGACCGTTAATCGCATTAATTCAAAATATGACCAATGGTATTTTTAATTAAATCTTTATTTTTAAATTATTTAAATTTGGTAAACATGGCAACAGATAGGCTATTCCTCTCAGTCCCCACACGACTTAACCGTCCATCTTTTACAAGTGTATAGAAATAGATTAAAACAAAGGCGCTTTAAAAACAAAAATAGCGCATTTCAAAAATATTACACAAGGAACGGTTATGGCTTCTAAACTTTTAAGCTTGATAAAAACAAAAGTGAGTCCTGTTTTAACCGTCGAAACCCAAACGAAGAGCTTACTGGGCGGCTTATTCGGTGGAACGACATCAGGTACCCTCACCAATCTTATTGGCAATCTCACCGGATCCAATACTCAACCTTCGGTCAGCTCATTATTAAATAATCTCCTTTCTGGAAGCAGCCTGAGTACGACAAATCTCAGCAATTTATTAACTCAGTTGTCTGGTTCGAATGTCTCAAGTCTAAATATTCAAAGCCTGATCAGTAGCTTAACCCAATCCAATGGCGGTAGCTTTAATATTACCCAGGTCACCAACTTATTAAAGAGCTTAATGGGGAGCAATAGCAGCAGCCTGGATCTTGAGACTATTTCTAAATTGGTGGGCGGCTTATTGGGCAGCAGCACTGGCAATATTGATATTGGTAAAATTTCTCAACTGGTCGGTGGTCTGATCGGCGGTTCAAGTAATATTGATATTGGTGCGATTGCAGGGCTGGTCAGCAACCTGATTGGTGGCAATGGTGAAATTGATATTGCGCAAATCGCTCAACTGGTTAGTGGCCTGATCGGCGGTTCAAGCAATATTGATATCGGTGCAATCGCGGGTCTAGTCGGCAACCTGATTGGCGGCAATGGCGATATCGATATCGCACAAATCACTCAGCTGGTTGGTGGCCTGATTGGTGGGTCTAGTGGATTAGATGGCGTAGATATCGGTGCGATTGCAGGGCTGGTCGGTAACCTGATTGGCGGCAATGGTGAGATTGATATCGCACAAATCGCTCAGCTTGTTGGTGGCCTGATCAGTGGGTCAAGTAATATTGATATTGGTGCCATTGCGGGTCTGGTCGACAACTTGATTGGCGGCAATGGCGAGATTGATATCGCACAAATCGCTCAACTGGTGGGTGGCCTGATCGGCGGTTCTGGCGGTTTAGGCGGCGTAGATATCGGTGCCATCGCGGGTCTGGTCAGCAACCTGATTGGCAGTAATGGTGAGATTGATATCGCACAACTTGCTGAATTGGTCGGTGGTCTGATCGGCAGTTCTGGCGGATTGGGCGGCATAGATATTGGTGCGATTGCGGGTCTGGTCGGCAATCTGATTGGCGGGAATGGCGAGATTGATATCGCACAAATTGCTGAATTGGTCGGTGGCCTGATTGGTGGTTCTGGCGGATTGGGCGGTGTAGACATTGGTGCGATCGCTGGTTTGGTCGGCAATCTGATTGGTGGTAATGCAGGCAATGAGTTTGATCTTGGTGCTATTACCGATTTAATTAGCGGCTTTGTAGGCGGAAATGCAACGGGTGGTTTTGATGTCGGTGACTTCACTGACTTACTGAGCGGTCTGATTGCGAATGGTTCAAATGGCATAGACTTGGGTGGGTTATTGGGTAATCTGAATCTCGGTAGCGATCTGGATCTGGGTGATATGATCGAAGGTATTTCCTCTGCTTCAAACGGCTTTGACTTAGGCAGTATTGTCGAAGGTGTTGGTCAGTTGGTTGGTAGTGGCTCTTCGATTGAACTACCTGACCTCGGTGATCTTATCCAAGGGGTGGGCGCGACTGATTCCAATATTGATCTGTCTGCTCTCCTGCCTGGCATCAAAGATACGATTCAGAATATTGGCAGTGGCGGTTCTTCATCCGGATTTGATTTTGGTTCACTCCTCAATAATTTTACTAAAAATATTGATATCGACCAGACTAATCCTTGGGGTTAATCATAATCTCATCAAAAAAACGCGCTTCATGCGCGTTTTTTAATTTTGAAAGTAGCATTTAAACTTATATACCACGCCAGTCTACCCGTGCATTGCGTTCGGTTCGGTAAATACGACAAATATATTCACCCAGTGGTAGCTCATTCAAATACTGCTGATAGTCACGATATTCTTCGGACAAGGTTTCAAAATTTTCTTTTTCCCACGGCGTACCTGGAATCGCCAAAAGCGGTGCCAACATGGAACAGACTGCAATATCCGCCAGACCTAAACGATTTCCGACAAAATAATGCCCACCTTGGCTGACCAGCATCTGATTGAGCTGCTGTACCGCAACATCAATATGCTGTTTGGATTCCGCCACAGTTTCTTCATTCAATGCATAACCCTTGGCCACCATCGCTTTCAATAAAGGTTTAGAAAATTTTTCAAACTGGCGCAGATAGCCCTGCTCACCAATTAAAATATCCAGAGATTCATGATCAGAAGTCAGTGCTTGAGACAGCATCCAGCGACGGACATGACGACCCAATTCCAGGGTAATTTCATTAATCGCTAAAGCTTTATTTCGAAAATATCCTTCTGCGTGCAGTAAACGATGTTCTGGATAAGTATCATCCAGATACAGAGCAATCTGGGTGGAATCTGCGATCCATCCATCCTGATCACGCAAAATAGGCAGACGATTCTGACCTGTTTTCAGGCGGGCAAAAGCGCGGTGTACCCCGGGTATCAGATTGTGAGCAACATAGTACAGCTCTTTATGGTCCAGCATCCAACGTGCTTTTTCGCAAAAGTGAGATAAAGGAAACTGGTATAAAGTTCGCATGTATGCTCCATGTTTATCGTTATTGGATCAGGGCGTGTAGGCCGCCGTTTTATTCAGATACTTTAGTCACTCACTTTTAGAAAAACAATGTGATTTTTATTCAAAAGTAAAATACTGGCTGATTATTCCTCTATGGTTGGTGGACTCACGATACATCCCGGAAAGCTCAGCGAGTCATTTTAAGTCGCCAGAAGCATTTGATTGCAATAAACCACAAGCACATGACCTGACTTTAGTCATGCTTTCATGTAAAATCGGGGGCAATTTTTATATAACGCTTTTGTGAGTTATTTCATGGGTTTTAATTGCGGTATTGTCGGCTTGCCGAACGTTGGTAAATCTACACTTTTCAATGCCTTAACCAAAGCTGCTATTGCTGCAGAAAACTTCCCTTTCTGTACGATCGAACCAAACACCGGGATTGTACCTGTTCCTGATCCACGTTTAGACAAATTGACTGCAATTGTTAAACCGCAACGTGTTATTCCGACTTCTATGGAATTTGTAGACATCGCAGGCCTGGTAGCGGGTGCTTCTAAGGGTGAAGGCTTGGGTAACCAGTTCCTGGCCAACATTCGTGAAACTGATGCAATTGCTCACGTTGTGCGTTGTTTTGAAGATGAAAACGTCATTCATGTGAATGGTCGTATTGATCCACTAGATGACATCGCTACGATTAATACCGAACTTGCACTTGCAGACTTGGATGCTGTAGCCAAAGCGATTACGCGTTTGACAAAATCTGCCAAGGGTGGCGACAAAGAAGCGCTTGCCACTAAAGCTGTTCTGGAAAAAATCCAGCCTTTACTGGATGAAGGTAAACCGGCTCGCGCAGCGGACCTAGATGATGACGAACGCAAGCTGGTACGTGGCTTTGGTTTAATGACGCTTAAACCAACGATGTATATTGCCAACGTTGCTGAAGACGGTTTTGAAAACAACCCGCATTTAGATGCAGTCAGAAAATTAGCCGCTGAAGAAAATGCGATTGTGGTTCCACTTTGCAACCAGATTGAAGCTGAAATTTCATTGCTTGAAGATGAAGACCGTGCTGAATTCCTTGAAGCAATGGGCATGGAAGAACCGGGTTTAAATGTGGTCATTCGTGCAGGTTATTCATTACTGGGCCTACAAACTTACTTCACCGCGGGCGTGCAAGAAGTTCGTGCCTGGACCGTAAAAGTTGGCGCAACTGCACCACAGGCAGCAGGCGTGATTCATACCGACTTTGAAAAAGGCTTTATCCGTGCAGAATGTATCGCTTATGATGATTTCGTGCAGTACAACGGCGAAGCCGGTGCGAAAGAAGCAGGTAAATGGCGTCTAGAAGGTAAAACTTACATCGTTCAGGATGGCGATGTTTTACACTTCCGTTTTAACGTTTAAGTCGTTGCTGTTTGAAAAAGCCCCCTTCTTGGGGGCTTTTTTTATTACTTTTAAAAAGAGGATTCATACGTATAACAACCTTTCTGAAAGCGCATAAGATCAACACATATTAAAAATAATGATAACTATTCTCATATATAAATATTAAATTAGGGCGTATCTTAAATCTAATGAAAAATAACCTAACTTCATTCTCTCAAGGAATCCTGCCAATGAGCTACACCTTGCCTGCACTACCTTATGCTTATGATGCGCTAGAGCCTCATATCGATAGCAAGACTATGGAAATTCATCATAGCAAGCATCATCAAACCTATATCAATAATATCAATGCAGGAATAGCGGGCACAGAATGGGAAGATTTATCGGTCGAAGCCTTAATTAACCTGAGTTCGATGAAATATTTTAGCTTTTTAGCAAGTTTTGGAAAGTTGGCTTATTTGGATTTAAGCAATAAGCCACTATAGCAGCCATAATATTCACCATAAAGTTATTCACCGAACGATGACGTGAATGGTCAATTTGATGTAAGTTTTTTAACTGATCATTCACTGTTTCGATCAATCCTCTTCTGCAAAGCAATTGTTTTTCTTCTTCAGTTTGGATGGGTTTATTTTTCATATTCTTGCGTGACGGGGTTAATAGTCTGAGCCCCCTTGCTGCTAAAGCTTCAGTTTTTGCTTTACTCAGATAGCCTTTATCGCCCAGTAAAATACCTTTTAACTCTTGGGTTAAAGATTCAAGTACAGCAACATCATGAACACTTCCCGATGTAATCTTGAGATTAATAATTTCACCCAAGTTGTTGATAACAATATGGACTTTAAATCCATAAAACCAACCTGTGCTACTTTTACCACGACCAGCTAAGCCTTTAAATACACGATGTCTTTTAATTCTAAGATTATGGCAAACGACCAATTTAGTCGAATCAATAATACAAATTCCGGTATCTTCTCCTTTAACTTGATGGAAGAAACTACTCAAAGCTTGCAAACAACGCGGCATAATTTCAATAAAACGATTGTAACTAAGAAGCTTGGGAAAAGCTGATTTCCAAAATGGGATGATCATATGACAATAAAAATATTTGAAAAATCTAAACCCGGATTTATGAAATAAAATGACAATGGTCATGACTTCAGACAAGCTTAAAGCTGACTTTTTCATTGTTGTTTTTTGATCAGAAATTAGAGCTTTCTCTAAAGATTCATTAAACTTTTTGCAGAAATCATCCAAGATACAAAATAATTCGGTAATATAGTCCATGAAAAAGCCTTGCTCTGAAATGTTTTGTCTTCGTAACCAAGATATTACAGATGCTAAGGCTTTTTTTTATTTATTTTTTATGTCGAACTCAGGTTAATTAGCAAATTCAATGAAGTGCCCGAGCAACTCAGACAGAACGTGATCAACAATGCTGGTGCACATGCCAATCATTCCCTGTTCTGGACAGTGATGAGTCCAGACTGCGGTGGTCATCCCGAAGCTGAAATTGCCAAGGCAATCGAACATGAATTAGGAGGATTCGAGGCATTTAAAGAAGCGTTTACCCAAGCAGCGCTTAGCCGTTTTGGTAGTGGGTGGGCCTGGTTAAGTATGGCGCCAGATCAAACGCTTATTGTGGAAAGCAGTGCCAATCAGGATTCTCCGCTGATGCATGGCAATATTCCCCTTTTAGGTCTGGATGTCTGGGAACATGCTTATTATTTACAATATCAAAACCGTCGTCCGGAATACATCTCGGCTTTTTTCAATGTTGTGAACTGGAAAGAAGTAAATCGTCGTTATTTGGAAGCATTAAACACGCTTTAAATCTTTGAGGAGATCGACCATGTCTACACGTACAATGATTCAACGCATGATTGGCAGCACACTCCTGATCTGCGGTGTAATGGTACTTTTATTAGAACATATGTGGATGCCCTATTTTTAAAGCTTATTTTGCTAAAAAAGCCAGTCATTCAGACTGGCTTTTTATAAGTACATTTAAATGGGCAAAGGTTTATTGCATATTGGCAATTGCAGTACCTTTTTGCTTAGGATCGGTATTTCCGAGTGCAGGATGGGCAATGGCATTCTGACATTGCAGTTTATCCCGCTCATAATCCGCCTGTTTTTGTTGCAGGCTGTTGCCATTTCCCATGGTCGTCCGCGCCCAGATTTCCAGACTGGTCAAGGCTTTACGACACAGGGCATATTTGCCTTCGGTTACCGAATCAGTCATTTTGACATTAATACGCCAGTCTGTACTCAATTTACGTGCTGGTTGACGTACCTGTGTTTCCAGCTGATCCACTTCTTTATTATAGACCAGAGGATCCACTTCATTGATCAGTTGCCATGCGGCATTGGCATAAGTCGTCGCATCATTAGTCAGTTTAGGTGCCGGTTTAATTTCTGGCTTATCAGTCGATTGACTGTCATTCCCACACGCTTGTAACAATATTGCCGTGCTTATTAAAGCAGCAATCAGCATCGCACGTGTCTTGAACATCCACATATCAGGCTCGCCAATTTAAACATTTCGGCACTATGCTATTAAATTCACGTAGAATACACAATCTTCATTTGACCCATCGTTCAACTCTCCTTCAAGGTGTGTCGTGTCTGAACCGAATCAACTCGCTACGCAACCTGCTGGCTTCTGGCAAGGTGCAAAAGATAGCCAAGCGATTATCTTCACTTATTTACCAGTGTCGTTTGCTTTTGGTGTGTCAGCTACTCAGTTTGGCTTTACCGCTTGGGAAGCACTGTTCCTGTCCTGTTCGATGTATGCAGGTGCCAGCCAGTTCCTGGTAGTTGCGCTCTTAGGCAGTGGTACATCTATCTGGATGACAGCATTGACCGTGATTGCCTTGGACATTCGTCATCTGCTCTATGGCCCTGCGTTACAAAATCTGATTCAAGACCGGCTGAATTTAAAGAAAACGGCAATCTGGTCTTGGGGTCTGACCGATGAAGTCTTTGCCTCCGGCATGATCAAGCTCTCGCAACGGCGACAGGAATGGTCAGAATCCTGGATGCTCGGTTTAAGCCTGTTTAGCTGGATGTCCTGGGCACTCGGATCTTTCCTCGGTGGCTTATTTGCCGATCAGGTCAGCAACCTGCCGCAATTCTTGCAGGCTGCACTAGACTTCCTGTTACCTGCGCTGTTCCTGAGTTTCTTGTTGGCAGCCTTTGAGAAAAAACACACTTTTGTTGTAGCCGTCACGATTCTGGTTTCTGCGATTGCCTGTTATTTTATCGACTTGTCTGCCGCGATCTTTATCGGTATCAGTTCCGGTATTTTTGCCGGCCTGTTCAAACACTATATTTTGAAGCAGCCAGATCCTGAGCACGCAGGAGATCAAACATGAATCTAGAGATTATTCTGGTCGGGATTTTAGTCGGAATTGCCAATTTCGCCTCGCGCTTTGGTCCTTTTTTTGTCATTCAAAAATTTCAGCAAGGTTCGCAAAAACGCGGAGCATTGTGGCTAAAAATTGCCTTGGGTTCAATTGGCATTGCTGCGATCAGCTCCATGTTGGTAGTTGCTACCCTGCCACCTTTATTAGAAACGCCGAATAAAAGTTTTGCGATGCTGGTTGGCTTTATTGTGCTCACGGTTTTGTACTTTAAGTTTAAACGTATTGTGATGGCGACACTGACCGCAGCGCTCACCTATGGCCTGGTTTACACCTATGTTCCAGTACCCTTTTAAGCTTTAACTCGTTGATCAATCGAAACAAAGACTTATGCTAAACTCATAGTATAGGTCTTTTTTATATAACGATAAAAACAAGGAAGGATGCGCATGTTTGAGGTCAAACAGGTGATTGAAGGCAAAATCTTTATTCATCATCGGCGCGATGAAATGTTAACCGTATTCCATCGACATGAAGTGCCGGCACAATATTTTGAATGTTTTATCAATGCTCAAAATTTTACCGGACATTTTGTCGAAATACATGCTCAACCAGCAGATCAAGTTCGGGTGGTTTATATTAAAAAGAATAGCACCCATCAAATTATTGCTATGCTTAATCAGAGCCAATACGTGCTGCATCTTCATCCTTTGACATTGATTTTGGGTAAATGGAGCTTCAGACATCGTGTCCTGCCGAATACTCTAAAAATTTTTGCTGGTTTATTTGCGCTCCTTTTTATTCTTTTTTCAGCTACCGCCTTTTCAGCAGATCAGTTCCAGCTCACCGCCATCTTGCGAGACTGCATTCAATTCACAGTTTTTGGGCTACTGTTATTTTTGCTGTGCTTGGTACTGCCTTTTGTATTGCCCTATGCGTATTTCCTGCATGTTCGTACATTACGTCTGTTAAAAATGCTAAATATCAATACTGAACAAGTTGCACAAATAGAAAAGCTCAAGTCTCAAAGCGAGATTTATCTTCTGCAAACGCAGTCTGACAGCGATGTGAAAATGACAGCGCCTCCTTATTAAAATCCAGAAAAACTTTATAAATAAAACTGTTGGTCAATATCACAATTTTGTATGAATCTTGGCTTAACTGTCGGCTCAGTTCTGCTATGCTAAAAGTCCATAAAATCAAGCATGGATGATCCACATGAGCGTGACTATTGGTACTCCCCTTCAATCTTCTGCCTATAAAGTTCTATTATTGGGTTCTGGTGAACTGGGCAAGGAAGTGGTGATTTCACTACAACGCCTTGGAGTCGAAGTTCATGCTGCTGACCGTTATGATCATGCCCCTGCCATGCAGGTTGCGCATTATTCCTATACCTTGAATATGGCAGATGCTGTAGAACTCAAACAACTCATCAATCAAATCCAGCCACATTTAATTGTTCCTGAAATTGAAGCGATTGCGACCGAAGTTCTGCTTGAAATAGAAGCCCAGAACATTGCTACAGTCATTCCTTCTGCTAAAGCCGTCAATCTGACCATGAACCGTGAAGGTATTCGTCGTCTGGCTGCGGAAGAACTCGGTCTGCCAACTTCAGCTTACCGTTTTGCCGACAGTTTAGAATCCTTCCGCGCGGCCTGTGACGATGTCGGCTATCCAAACTTTGTGAAACCGGTGATGTCATCTTCAGGCAAAGGTCAGTCTCGTGTTACCCGTTTTGATGAAGTCGATGCTGCCTGGGAATATGCGCAAACCGGTGGCCGGGTCAATCAGGGTACTGTGATTGTAGAATCACAAATTGACTTTGATTTTGAAATTACCTTATTGACTGTTCGTGCAAAAAATCCAGAAACCGGCGAAATCGAAACGTCTTATTGCGACCCGATCGGACATCGTCAGGACTCAGGTGATTATGTGGAAAGCTGGCAGCCTCAACCGATGACTCCAGCCGCGCTGGAAGAATCCAAGCGCATTGCCAACAAGGTCACTACAGCACTTGGTGGCTGCGGAATCTTTGGAGTGGAACTCTTTGTAAAAGGCGACAAAGTATGGTTTAGTGAGGTTTCCCCACGTCCACACGATACTGGACTGGTGACTTTAGCCTCCCAATTTCAAAGTGAATTTGAGCTGCATGCACGTGCTATTTTAGGCTTGCCGGTGAATACTGCACGACATAGTGTGGCTGCCAGTGCGGTAATTTATGCTGGAGTAGATGGCCGTAATCTTTCATTTTCTGGCCTGAATCTTGCTTTAGCAGACGGCAATACCGATTTGCGCCTGTTTGGCAAACCAGAAGGTTTTAAACGTCGTCGTATGGGCGTTGCCACGGCACGTGCAGAAACTATTGAACAGGCACGTGAACTGGCCCTCCAGGTCGCCAACCAAGTTAGCGTCAACCAAAACTAAGCTGAAATACCAACGGACGACTGTACATGATCAACACCCATCCACTGCTGAATTACGCTAAAAGCAACCATGACATTAAAGCCATCAATCAATGGCGCAGTGATGTCGAAAATCAGCTTCAGGAAAGTTTTGAAAATGGCCAGTCGATTCGGGATATTATTCTGGCGCGTTCCAACCTGATTGATGAAGCATTGCAGTTTCTCTGGCAGCATGCCGAACTGGATCAAACTGATTTGGCCCTGTTTGCAGTCGGAGGCTATGGCCGTCGTGAAATGCTGCCTTATTCTGATGTCGACATCATGATCTTGTCAGAAGACGAGATTAACCCGGAACAGGAACAACTGATTTCTACATTCATTTCATCGCTTTGGGACGTGGGGAATTTCAAACCCGGTATCAGTGTCCGCACCATCAATGAATGTGTCAATCAGGCCAGCAGTGATCTGACCGTCGCCACCACCCTGATCGAAGCCCGCCTGATTATTGGCAATGAAAACCTGTGTAGATGGCCACGTCGTATCGTGTCACGTACCTGGACTGACAAAACTTTTTTTGATGCCAAGATGGATGAGCAGCATAAACGCTATGCTCAGCACAACAATACCGAAAGCAATCTGGAACCGGATATTAAAAATGCGCCGGGTGGCATCCGTGATATCAACCAGATTGGCTGGATTGCCAAACGGCATTTCCGCGTCAATCGCATTTATGATCTGGTACATCTCGGTTTTATTTCAGAATTTGAACTCGGTGTGCTTGAGGAAGCCGAAAGTTTCCTCTGGGAAATCCGTCATCACCTGCACCGCCTGACCAAGCGCGATGAAAACCGCTTATTGTTCGATTATCAGCGTGATATTGCTGCCAAATTTGGCTATGTACGTGAAGAGGCGCATCATCCGAACTACCCAATTGAACAGTTCATGAAGCGCTATTATCGCAGTGCACAGCAAGTGTCTACGCTGAACGAAATGCTGCTGGCCTATTTTAATGAATCGGTCATTACGCCACGTTTACCGCAATATGAACGCCAGATCGAAGAAATCAACCAGAACTTTAAACTGGTCGATGGCAAACTGGCTGTGCAGCATCACAAGATTTTCTCGGAAAATCCAAACGCAATTCTGGAAATTTTCTATTTACTAGCCAATCGTCCTGAGATCGAAGGTATTCGTGCGCGTACTTTACGCCTGCTGACCTTGGCTGGAAAACGCATTGATCAGGATTTTCGTGATAATCCGGTGCATCAGGCGCTATTTATGGCGATTATCCGTTCACCGCATCGACTCTACGATACTATGGTCGCGATGAAGCGTTATGGTGTGCTTGGAAATTACATCCCGGCCTTTGGACAGATTCTGGGACTGATGCAATATGACCTGTTCCATATCTATACGGTCGATGCACATACCTTATTGCTGCTGCGTAATTTAAACCGCTTTAAAGAACCTGAATTTGCCAAGGAATTTCCGGTGGTCAGTTCAGTATTCCAGCGTTTGACCCGTCGTGACATCGTTTATCTGGCGGCAATTTTCCATGATATTGCCAAAGGCCGTGGCGGTGATCACAGTGAACTTGGTGCCAGCGATGCGATTAAATTCTGCCGTAGTCACGGTTTTACCGAACGCGAAAGCAATCTGGTGGCCTGGCTGATCCAGAATCATCTGGTGATGTCTGTCACCGCCCAGAAAAAAGATATCTCCGATCCGGATGTGGTCAAAGAATTCGCCGAAAAAATGGGTGACATGGAACATCTGGACTATCTGTACACCCTGACAGTCGCCGATATTAACGCCACCAATCCGAAGCTGTGGAATACCTGGCGCGCTTCGCTGATGCGTCAACTATATACTCAGGCACGTGACGTAATCCGTTCTGGTCTGGGCCGTCCGGTTGATTATCAAATGCTGATTGAAGATACTAAATTTGCAGCCAGTGAACTTCTGGTTCAGGACTTCTCACTGGATGAGGTAGAAAAAGTCTGGCAGGAACTTGGTGATGACTATTTCCTCAAAGAAACAGCAGATGAAATTGCATGGCATACCCGTGCCATTTTACAACACGGCGACAATCCTGCCCCACTGGTGTTGATGCGGGCGCACCGTAAATATGCCCAGGATGCGGTACAGATCTTTATTTACACGCAGGATCAACCTAACCTGTTTGCCACCACGGTGGCTATTCTGGATCGCATGAATCTGGATGTACAAGATGCACGGATTATTACAGCGACTAAAGCTTTCAGTCTGGACACCTATGTAGTACTGGACCGTTTTGGTACCTTATTGACCGATCCGGAACGCGAAGCCACAGTGATTGAAGCGCTGAAAGATGCCTTGAGTCATTCAGATGAATATCCTGGCTTGATGCAGCGCCGGATTCCACGTCAATTACGTCATTTTGATATTGAAAATACAGTCGATATCAGTATCAATCCTGCCTTGAATCAAAATATGGTCGAAATCGCTACTCTCGATCATCCCGGTTTACTTGCCAAAATTGGCGGTTTATTTATGATGCAAGGCTTGGATATCCACTCTGCCAAAATTGCCACACTTGGCGAACGTGCCGAAGATATATTCTTTGTCACCAAAAAAGATGGCAACCCTATGACACCTGAAGAATCTGCCGAATTTGCAGTTGCACTTAAAACTGCGCTGGATGAAGCCTCTAATCAGGTTTGTAGTCAACACTCACATTAAAACGCGGTTACTTATTCATGAACTCTAGCTTGTCTTTACTGCACCCTTATCCGTTTGAAAAGTTAAATCAGCTTTTTGCGGATATCCAACCTGCAAATATGCCCTTAATTCCCCTGTCGATTGGTGAACCAAAGCATCCTGCACCGGAGTTTGTGAAACAAGCGATTATCGATAACTTCAAACATTTGTCGACGTATCCCAACAGTAAAGGCCTGCCTGAGCTACGTGAAAGTATTGCCCAATGGCTGACGCGCCGTTTTAAGCTAAATAGCATTAGTGCAGACAGCAATATCCTGCCTGTTTCCGGTACGCGTGAAGCGATTTTTTCGTTTGTACAGGCTTTGGTGAATCGTGAAGATGCACCTTATGTAGTGATGCCGAATCCGTTTTATCAGATTTATGAAGGTGCAACGCTGCTCGCAGGTGCCAAACCTTATTTCATCAACTGTACTGAGGAAAATAACTACCTCGGTGATTTTGATGCAGTTCCGGCGGAAGTCTGGGAAAAAACGGCATTGCTATTTGTCTGTACCCCGGGCAATCCAACCGGTGCAGTACTATCAAAAGAACAGTTTAAAAAACTGATTGCCCTGTCGGATCAATACAATTTTGTGATTGCTTCAGATGAATGCTATTCGGAACTGTGGTTTGACCAAGCACCTGTAGGTTTACTGGAAGTTTGTGCTGAAATCGGCCGGGATGACTATAAAAACTGTGTGGTGTTCCATTCACTGTCTAAACGTTCTAACCTTCCGGGCATGCGTTCAGGTTTTGTTGCCGGTGATGCCAGCCTGTTAAAACCTTATTTGCAATACCGTACTTACCACGGCGCAGCGATGCCGGTACAACATCAACTGGCTTCAATTGCTGCCTGGGATGATGAAGCACATGTGGAAGAAAACCGGGTGCAATACCGTGCCAAGTTTGATTTATTCCAGCAAGAACTCGGTCATCTGCTGCCACTCAAAAAACCGGATGCAGGTTTCTATTACTGGTTAAAAGTCGACAATGATGAAGCCTTTGCCAAACATTTGATGGAAGAAGCACATATTAAAGTTCTTCCGGGTCGTTATTTATCCCGCGATACCGAACAAGGTAATCCGGGTGAAAATCATGTACGTCTAGCACTCGTAGCCGATCTGGCGCAATGTGAAGAAGTCATTCAACGCCTGAAAGCTATTCTCTAAGTTTTAATCATGACTAAAAAACCCACTGAATTAAAGTGGGTTTTTTAATTAACACTAGATGAATTCTGTTTTTATCTCATACTGAGAATATGACACTAATGATTACAATACTTTGGCAATTTCATCTTCAAGATCTTCAGGCTTGGTGGTTGGTGCAAAACGGTTCAACACCTTGCCATCACGACCAATCAGAAACTTGGTAAAATTCCATTTAATTCCATTGCCTAAAATACCTTTGGAATTATTAGTTAAATAGCGAAAAATGGCGTGCGCTTCAGGGCCTTTGACATCCACCTTGGAAAACATCGGGAAAGATACCCCGTAATTCTTCTGGCAAAATTCACCAATCTGTTCATTGGAACCTGGATCTTGACCACCAAACTGATTGCATGGAAATCCCAAAATTTCCAGACCTTGATCTTTATATTTTTCGTAAAGTTTTTCTAATCCTGAAAATTGTGGGGTAAAACCACACTTACTCGCTGTATTGACGATCAAAAGTACCTTGCCTTCGTAATCTGCAAGTGGCTTGCTTTTGCCATCTAACAATTCAGCTTCAAACTGATAAATGTTAGTCATGGATAGGTTTCCTCATCATTTTTTTCTTGTGTTTCTAAGTCCAAAGAAGCCGAGTTGACACAATAACGCAAACCGGTCGGTTCTGGGCCATCCGGGAAAACATGCCCTAAGTGTGCGTCACAATGATGACAAACAATCTCAGTTCTGACCATTCCGTGTGAAGTATCAGGTAATTCTTCTACCACCGAACTGCTGACAGGACGGTAGAAACTTGGCCAGCCACAGCCGCTGTCATACTTGGTCTCAGAAGAGAACAGTGGCGTGCCGCAGCAACGACATACATAAGTGCCATCTTGCTTGGTATTCCAGTATTTTCCAGTAAATGCCGGCTCGGTTCCCTTCTCGCGCGTAATGCGAAACTCCTCAGGTGATAACTCTCTTTGCCATTCCCGGTCTGATTTATTGAGTTTTCCCATGATCACATACCTTTTTATCTTGCTATTTAAAATAGGATAATCCTATATTTACGTGATTCATTTTAAAAATTCTAGTCTTTATTCAACATTTTACAAAAGACATATAATGCCCAAAAAAGCAAAAAGAAAGCAAATATAAAAATAAAAGTAAGCAATTTTTACATTAAATGTTTTTTAGTGAGCAAATTTAATGGTATTCTTAGCTCTAAATTTGCTCAGGATTAAAAAATGTCGCAAAAAAAGAGCGTAATTTTTAAAAATCTGCTGCCTGTGATCAAACAATATCAGCAGCTTGGATTTACGCATGAAAAAATTGTTGCACTACTTCGAGATGAACATGATCTCGATCTAGTCACAACTGAGACATTTAAAAGTTATTTATATCGTTATGCAAAAGTGACCTCCACTCCTTCCGAGAACATCAAAATGCCGAACACTTTCCAAACCCCTCGCGAGATCAAGAAATCATCTAAGCTCGAGCATGTATGCTACGACATTCGCGGACCTGTGTTACGAGCGGCCATCGAGATGGAAGAAGCCGGTCACAAAATTATCAAATTAAATATTGGCAATCCTGCCCCATTCGGTTTTGAAGCGCCGCAGGAAATTATCAACGATGTGGCTTTAAACCTGCCGAATGCGATTGGCTATACCGATTCCAAAGGGATTTTCCCGGCGCGTAAGGCGATCTGTCAGTATTATCAGCAAAAAGGCATTCTAGATATGCACGTCAATGACGTCTATATCGGTAATGGTGTGTCTGAACTGATCGTGATGGCCATGCAGGGTCTGCTGGATGATGGCGATGAAATGCTGATTCCAATGCCAGATTATCCACTCTGGACGGCGGCAGTGAATCTGTCTGGAGGTACAGCGATTCACTATAAATGTGATGAAGAAAATCACTGGTATCCAGATATTGCTGATATGGAAAGCAAAATCACGCCGAATACCCGTGGTATTGTGATTATCAACCCGAATAACCCGACCGGTTCGGTTTACCCACGTCATGTGTTGCAACAAATCGTCGACTTGGCCAAGAAATATGACCTGATTTTATTTGCTGACGAAATCTACGACAAAATTATTTACGATGGGATTGAGCATGTTGCTGTAGCAGCTCTGGCTGGCGATCAGCTCTGTGTTTCGTTTAACGGTTTATCTAAAGCCTATCGTATTGCTGGTTTCCGTTCCGGCTGGATGGCCATTACCGGCAATAAAGCACGTGCAGCAGACTATATCGAAGGTCTGGATATGCTTGCATCGATGCGTCTGTGTGCCAACCATCAGGCACAATATGCAATTCAGACTGCACTGGGCGGTTATCAGTCAATTAACGACCTGATTCGTTCGGGTGGGCGTTTATATGAACAGCGCAATATTGCCTGGGAAATGCTGAACGAGATTCCAGGTGTGTCTTGTGTCAAACCTGAAGGCGCAATGTATTGCTTCCCGAAACTGGATCCGAATGTGTATCCAATTCAGGACGATGAAAAACTGATGCTGGATTTGTTACGTGCAGAGAAAGTACTTCTGGTTCAAGGAACAGGCTTTAACTGGCCAACACCGGATCATTTCCGTGTAGTGTTCCTGCCGGCTGAAAATGAACTGCGTGAAGCCATTACCCGTGTTGGCCGTTTCCTGGCCAAGATGCGTTAATTCTTGAAATAGACAATATAAAAAACCGCGTTGATACGCGGTTTTTTATTTCTCTGAAAAAATTCAGGCTTTTGACTGATGAAATCTTAAAAATCATACCGGTTTCTTTGAGCAAATTTCTGCACTCAATGGTTTCTTCTCAGGCAATTTCCCCTCAATCATGAAGATTCATGTTATTTTTTGATCAAATATAAAATTCTATGAGTACACGGATGTCCTCAAACACAATGAAGCTCAGCCTGTTTCTCTGTCTTAGTATGTGCTTGGGCATTGGCATTCTTCGTTTCTCTTACACCGCGTTGTTACCTGGCACACGCGAAGCCTTTGGCTGGAGTACAGATTTTGCCAGTCTCTTGGGCAGTGCCAATTTGCTGGGTTATTTAATCGGTGCATTTACGGCCATGCGTCTGCCTCAAGACCGCAGCATGAGTACCTATATTCAAATTTCAGCCTTTGCCGGTATGCTCAGCCTGATGTGCTGTGCATTTTCTGGTTTTTCTGAAGTATGGTATATCGCTTGGCGGATTATTTCCGGGATCAGCGGTGGACTGATGATGATCTTATCGCCGAGTGTGGTTGCACAGTGCTGTGAACTTCAAGACCGTCTTAAAATCAACTTTATTGGTTTTAGTGGGATTGGACTAGGCGTTTTAATTGCGACCCTGTTTCTGCCTTATCTGGATCAAATTTCCATACAGACTGCATGGCTAATCTTATGTGGTTTTGCTTTGCTTATCTGTATCGTTTTAAGTCTACTGATTCAGAAATTTAAGCCATATTTGTCGGCACAAGCTCCTGCGGTTACCTCTCATCTATCTCTGAATAGCGTCTTTTATAGTTTACTTACAGTTTATGCTTGTAGTGCTTTCGCTTATATACCGCATTCACTCTTCTGGATTGATTATTTAAGCCAGCAGTTGGGATTGAGCTTGTTCTGGATTAATTTCAACTGGATTCTGTATGGACTAGGTAGTGCTTTAGGCGCCTTGAGTGCTTATGCACTGGCCAGAAAATGGGGTAATTTTGTTGCCCTGAAAATTCTTTATAGTCTTTATATTGTGGCTATTTTTATTGCAACCCTAGATGCCAGCCCATTGCTTACTTTTAGCTCTTCCTTTTTTACCGGGATGCTAAATCCGGCTGTGGTGTTCCTGACCTCCTATACCATTTTGCAACTGTATGGACTGGCTTATAAAAAGCTCTGGAGTATTGCCACCTTGTGTTTTGCCTCGATTCAGCTAATCGGTGGGCTCAGTTTTAGTGCGCTGCAATATTTTGGATTGAGCTATCATCAACAGTTCATACTGGCCACATTTGTTCTTTTATCAGGAACGTTACAATTGTTCTGGTACACACGTCCTGTCAGACTCAAATCTGAACAACAAACTCAGCCAGTGTCTGCTCATGGAGAAAGGACTAAATAAGGATAAGGATTGGTTGCTCCTTGCCCACCTAAATAAATCCCATAATGTAAATGCGGCGGGGTATTTTTGGCATTACCTGTATTCCCCACATAAGCGATGACTTCACCTGCCTCAACCCAGTCGCCTTCCTGAATATGTTCTGCATAGTCATCCAGATGTGCATAATAATGTTGGCTCATATTTGGACCGGTCACCCAGATGATTTTTCCACCCAGATTGTTGGTGCCAATCCTACGCACAATCCCTGGGGTCGCGCTAAATACTGGCGTACCGCGTTTGGCAAAAATATCCGTCCCTTCGTGTTTACGACCGTCACTACGCGCTGCTCCCCAAGTATCATTAATCTGACCAACTCTGACGCCTTCAACCGGAATCTGTAGCGGAGCTTCTAACTGGGCTCTCTGTAATTGCCAATACAGATAAGGGCTTTTCCAACCTGCTGCTTCACCTGAAGGCGGTGGCTGACAGGCAGTTAGTAGAAAACCTATAGATAACAGTAAGCTTATAATCCGAAGAAATTTCACCAATATTCGCATTAAATTAAATAGATGACTTTTATCTTAATCACAACCGCCTAATTTAAAGTCACAATCCTGTTATTTTTAGTGATGATTTTATACAAGCGTTCAAATAACAAAACCCTCAAATGAGGGTTTTGTTATTTTAGGTGGATAGGAGATTATCTACGTTTTTTAGCACGAGATGGTTTCGATGGTTGTTGCTGTTGTTGCTGTTGCTGCTCTTCATTCTGAGCATTGTCCTGCTTGTCTTTTTGTTGGACCTGCTTATGTCTCGCTTTAGCTTTAGCCATGATTTACTCCTTTGGAGAAACGTCTCTATTCACTGGAAGTTCCATTCATCACTGTAACGTTTATACAAAATAAGCCAATCGCTGAGCTGTATCCAAATACGTCAATGTAATACAGTGTTTACTAAGTTATTCAGCTTAGAACGAATCATTTCTAGGCTCATTACACTTCTTACATGATCTTGCAGCCTGATACTTATTTTAACGTTTAGCTCTTAGCTGTTCAGACTTTTTCTGAAAATAAAACTATAAAAAACCCGCAATTACTGCGGGCTTTAACTCATAAATTGCCTCGCAATTTTAGGCATCCATCTTAGCAATAATCGCTTCACCAAACTCAGAACAACGAAGCAAGGTCGCCCCTGGCATCAAGCGTTCGAAATCGTAAGTCACCGTTTTTTCCGCAATCGCACCCGAAATCCCCTTAATGATCAGGTCGGCAGCTTCTATCCAGCCCATATCACGTAACATCATTTCTGCAGACAAAATAATCGAACCCGGGTTTACTTTATCCTGTCCAGCATATTTAGGTGCTGTACCGTGGGTTGCTTCATAAACTGCAATCGAACCGCCAATATTGGCACCTGGTGCAATTCCGATCCCACCGACTTCCGCAGCCAGCGCATCAGAAATATAGTCACCATTTAAGTTGAGTGTCGCAATCACAGAATAATCCGCCGGGCGCATCAAAATTTGCTGCAAGAAGGCATCGGCAATGACATCTTTAATAATAATGTCTTTGCCTGTTCTTGGATTTTTGATTTTAACCCACGGACCACCATCTAAAAGCTCACCGCCGAAACGTTCCAGCGCGACTTCATAGCCCCACTCTTTAAATGCCCCTTCAGTGTATTTCATGATATTGCCTTTGTGTACCAAAGTCACACTAGGCTTGTCATTTTCGATGGCGAACTGAATCGCTTTACGCACCAGACGCTGGCTACCTTCTTTGGAGACAGGTTTGATTCCGATTCCACAATTGTCTTCAAAGCGGATGTTGGTTACACCCATTTCTTCTTTCAGAAACTTGATAACTTTTTTCGCTTCCGGAGAATCTGCTTTCCATTCAATACCGGCATAAATATCTTCTGAATTCTCACGGAAAA
Organism: Acinetobacter sp. CIP 64.7; assembly: GCF_000369745.1. Lineage (GTDB taxonomy): Bacteria > Pseudomonadota > Gammaproteobacteria > Pseudomonadales > Moraxellaceae > Acinetobacter > Acinetobacter fasciculus. Next base: position 282,788 of record NZ_KB850178.1, read on the forward strand.
TCACCATGTCGGTCAGTTCCGGATTATGTACTGGCGAAGGTACCCCTTCAAACCAGCGCACCGGACGTACACAGACATATAAATCCAGTTCCTGACGTAAAGCCACATTCAAGGAACGAATACCACCACCGACTGGCGTGGTCAGTGGACCTTTAATCGATATCACATAATCGCGCAGTGCTTCGAGAGTTTCTTCAGGCATATAGGTGCCGTAAATTTTGTCAGCTTTTTCACCGCAGTAGACTTCCATCCATTCGATGGAACGCTTCCCGGCGTATGCTTTTTGCACAGCAGCATCTACCACAGTTCGCATTGTTGGTGTAATATCTGCACCGATTCCATCCCCTTCGATAAATGGGATAATTGGATTATTTGGTACGTTGAGTGACAGGTCTGCATTAACGGTAATTTTGGTACCATCCACAGGTACTACGATTTTTTGATATCCCATTATTAGTATTCTCCCGGATGCCGCTGACAAATCTAAAATAATTGCCGATTAGGCAATACTTTCAACTGTTCTTAACGCATAATATTCTAATCCAGATTTGTTGTTTTTGAGATTTATACGGGAAATAACTAAATTTCCCTTTTAAATAAACCTCTACATTTTTTAAATTAATGTAATTATAGAAGTTATTTCCTATGAAAATCGTCATTCTAAACAAACCTTATGACGTCCTCTCCCAATTCCGTGCGGATGAAAAGCACCCAACCATGGCTGATTTTGTCAACAACAAAGATTTACGTCTTGCTGGCCGTTTGGACATGGACTCAGAAGGTCTGGTTTTCCTCACCGATCACGGTGGTCTCAACCAATATATCACCAATCCTGCCAATAAAAAGTTTAAAACTTATATGGTGCAAGTTGAAGGTGATGTGACCGAAGAAGCACTAGAACAGCTTCGTAAAGGCGTTGAACTGAAAGATGGCATGACGCTTCCTGCACGTGCTGAAAAAGTATCTGAACCTGAATGGTTATGGGAGCGTAATCCTCCTGTACGTTTCCGTGCCTCTGTTCCAACGTCTTGGGTTGAGATTTCGATCTGTGAAGGTCGTAACCGTCAGATTCGTCGTATGACATCTGCTGTCGGCTTCCCTACACTGCGTTTGATCCGTACCAAAATTGGTGAGATTGATTTGGTTCGTATGGGATTGCAACCGGGCGAAACCAGAGAAATTGAACCCTTACTTTATCCAGACTTTCAGAATGTTCCTGCGGAAGAACCATACCGTTCACGCTCTTATGTTAAAAAGCCGGGTGGTACGGGTGGTAAGCCAATGGTTCGTAAAAATAAAGATGGTTCTGTGAAAAAGTCTGGCACCAAACGTATCTGGCAAATGGATGAAAGTGAAAAGCCGCGTCGTAAGACCAATGGCACAACTCGTCCAAATACCAAAGCACCACGTGGTCGCGGTCGCGGTCGTGGCTAAGTTTGAATAGATTTAATCAAGCTCACTTCGGTGGGCTTTTTTTATTACATAACTTCAATATTTTTTATTTTTCAGTCTATTAGAATCAATTGAAGTGTTCATTTTACGATGAGTCTCATGAAAAGAATAATTTGTGCTTTAGCTGCGACTTCCCTTTCAACTTTTAGCTTTGCCAATCCACTAAGTGTTCATGTGCTTAATCAAGAAACTGGCCTACCCTCTGCTAATGTCACGGTCACCCTAGAAGCTCAGCAAGGTGAGAAATGGGTAAAGCTCAATGAAGCCAAGACAGACAGTAATGGTCGTATTAAAGAATTTTATCCTAAAGACACCGCGTTACAAAAAGGCGTTTATAAAGTAACGTTTAAAACGGGTGATTGGTTTAAGGCCAATAATCAACGGACGTTCTTCCCTGAAGTACCGGTGGTTTTTGTGATTGATGGTGCTTTAGAGCACTACCATATTCCACTGCTATTAAGTTCTTATGGGTATTCGACGTATCGGGGGAATTAAAATGTAGGACATGTTGTCACCAAATTTTTAACCCATATTCAAAAGGCTATATTTTTCATTGACTTCATCCAAAGTGAAATATCTTTTAATTTGGCGTAAATTATTCTTTTCATAAAAAAATCCTGCGAAGATAACAGGCTGATTTTTCTTAATCGATTCTTCCTTCGAGATATGGATACTATTTAGCTCATAAAAATATGGTTCTTTACTAATGATGTCTGCAACCTTATCAAAATAACCTCTTTCAACCCCTCGACCATAGTCATTATAGTCAATCAAATTCTTTGAAATTAGATGAACTTTGTCTTTGTATTTTTGAGCATCTTGATAAATATCTGCTATCTCATAACAATCAAACTCATAACTATCCGATTTTAATTTCATTTGATAATACTTAATACCTCTTCCTTTCAATACTTCTATGACTTGCTGTTGGCATACTGTTGCATAAGAATCCGGCAATTTATTGTTGTTTTTTACGAGATCAATTTTTGATTTAGGCATCCTCATTCCGAAGTAGATTGCTTTCACTGCCCTATAATCATAGTTAAATCTACCAAAAGGTTCGATACAAATCCTGTACTCTTCTTCGTGTCGCCATTTTATAGATTTAGTCCCTGTTGTAACTCGCAATAATTTTTCCACAGCTGTCGCTCCATTTTTGAATACATGATCAAACTTCAACTCTGGTCTTTGTTCAGCATAATCAATCTCAAACGCAGCACTTATAGGTCTCAGCTCATCAAGCTTTTCAAAATCATATTCAATACAGAATCCAGTATGTGAATCGGCATAATATGCCCAAAGTAATTCGTCCTTTTGAATTCGACTTAGAGAGTAAATCCCGACCTCCTTCCTAACTTTTTGACATAGTTAATCAAATTCTTTCCTAATATCAGAAGTCGAAGAACCAAATATATTATGAAACAGCTCAAATACTTTATGAATGTCTTTTTCACTGAATAGATTCTCAGATGAATCATTCAGCTGTGTCGAATGTGGAGCATAAAAATAATTTTTCTGTAAAGCTTCCAAATCACGTTTTGAACCATATCTATATTTATATAATTTCATTTTATCCAATACAAAACCCATACCTAAATATAGGTTTTACCTGCTTTTTCTTATGTGTGCAAACAAGATTTTTAACTCTGCCCTCTTGTCATTCTGACTATCTAATGCTATTTATGATTCATATATTTAATAATTTAAAATAAAACGTATCTTAAAAGGAGTTTTGTAATGGATCAGCAAGTCAGCCAGATGTTTAATCAGGACCGGTTAATTCAGCATCTTGGTGCTCATCTGGTTTCTTATAACCACAATTATGCAAAGATCGAATTAAAGGTGACTGAACAGCATTTACAGGGTCATCAGACCTGTAACGGTGCCGTGATTTTCGCACTGGCAGATGCAGCTTTTGCAATTGCCTGCAATACCGGTGAACATCCGGCAGTTGGTCAACATTGCGGTATTCATTATTTAAAACCGGGCTTGCTTGGCGACACACTGACTGCTGTAGCTGAACACAAAGCCAGCAGTGGCCGTAGTGGCATTTATGATATTCAGGTGATGAATCAACATAATCAAATTGTGGCAGAATTCCGTGGCACATCACGACTGATCATTAAATAATTTTTTCTCAAAATTTAATGCAATAAAAAACCGGTGACTATGCACCGGTTTTTTTAAATGACGAACAAGTGAAGCTTTAAGCTTTAAGCCATTTCTCGACTTTAGCCGGATCTTCCACTTTCAATTCCACTTCGGTCAGTTCAGAACCCGCGGCTTGAACGTCGAAGGTCATCATTTCATCACGACGGAATGCATGTACCGTAAAAATACCTTGCTGTTTTGCATAGCTTTCAATGAGTTTGGTCGTTGCTTTTAAGCCATCAATTGCAATAATGACATCATTGGCAGAAAGGCCAGCGAGCACAGCGGCACTATCACGACGCGCAGATTGAACCAGCACACCTTCCGGCTTATCTGCCAGCTTTAGACCGAATGGCAAAGACTTGTCATTTTTCAGGCTATAACCCATACCAAACTCAGGGAAGAGCTGATCAAGCGGCAATTCATCTGTGGTATTGATCAAGTGATTAATCTGTTCTGACCAATCATCACCAGTCAGCTCTTTGCATAATTCAAAGATTGTCCGTTCATGTACCTGAACACCCTTCTGAGCGTTTTCATACAAACGACGCATCAGGGCATCCAGACTTGAACCACGTAAACGCAGACCTAAGTCTAGGCACAATGCAACTAAACAACCTTTGTTGTAATAGCTGGTACCCGCATTATTCGAGTTTTCATCCTGACGATAGAATTTCACCCAGGCATCAAAACTGGATTCAGACACTGACTGAATCGCACGCCCTGGATTTTGTAAATAACGGTCAATCTGTGCTTTTAACAAAGCAATATACGATTCCTGATTAATCACGCCACTGCGCAGCAAAATCAAATCATCGTAATAAGAGGTAAAACCTTCAAAGATCCATAACAGAGAGGTATAGCCTTCTCTGTTTAAATCATAGTTAACAAAGTTTTCAGGGCGAATGAATTTCACCAACCAGGAATGGAAATATTCATGGCTACATAAGCCGAGGAAACGCTGATAATCTTTCGACGGTTCTTCAGGTTCATTGGCTTTCGGCAAGTCATCACGCGGTGAAATCAGGCTGGTAGAATTTGGATGCTCCAAACCGCCATAGCTATTGCCGGTTGCCATGGTCATAAAGGTATAGTCTGTAAACGGCGCTGAACCAAACATTGAAATTTCTGTGGCACAGATTTTTTCAATGTCCTGCTGCATACGCGCGGCATTCATGGCATGTTTACCTGAGACCACAAATTCATGTGGAATGCCATTTGCTTCAAAACTGAAACGGGTTTGTTCTGCCAGCTCAAATGGTGCGTCAATCAATTCGGCATAGTTTTTGGCTTTGAGCGTGAAACGGCCTTTGACCAGACTTTTGGCTTGCATACCGGTTGCCAGCTGAAAATGCTTTAATTCATCTGGCAGGAAAATTTCCAGTTCAATTTCTTTATTTTCCTGACCTTCTAGCCCTAAACATGCACAAGCCGGGTTCACGTAGAGACGATTTTGATCCACATATGCACCACGAACGGACAGATCATAGGCATAGACATCATATTCCACTGTAATCAGTTCATGATCAGTATTGAATAAACGCCATTTGTTCTTTTCAAATTTCTGGATCTGTAACTGGCGCCCATCTTCATCATAGGCTTTAACTGCTTCAATGTGCTTGGAAAATTCCCGGATCAGATAGCTTCCCGGAATCCAGGTCGGCAATGACAGGACTTGGGTTGGGTCCGCAAGAAAACGAACAGTCACGTGAATAAGATGCTGACGATAATCGTCAAATTCAATTTGATAATGCAACATAATGAACGATATAAAATTAAAATAAATGAGATATAGCTTAGCTTAGCATTTTTTAAGCCAGTATGGTTTAGCTGTCTTATTTGTCTACATTTACGACTAGCTATCTGTATAAAAAAGGCATAGCATGCGTGAAAATTAAATCGTTCAACACCCAGCGGGTTATCAAGGAACACCATTGAAATACATCATCTCACTGATTGCGGTATTCAGTTTATTTATTTCTGCATTTTCACATGCTGCCCTACTCAATATTGTGCCTGAAAGCGTTGAAGCTGAAGCCTGGACCATTCTGGATTCACAGTCTGGTCAAGTCATTGCAGAGCACAATGCCGACGTTCAGCGTGCTCCGGCTTCGCTGACCAAAATGATGGTGGCTTATATTGCCTTAAAGGAAATTGAGGCCGGAAAATTAAATAAAAATGAAGTGTTAACCGCGACCTCTGTGGTTAAAACCGTGATGTGGGATGAGTCACAGATGTACCTGAAAGAAGGTGATCTGATTTCAGTCGATCAGCTTCTGGCGGGCTTAATTATCATGTCTGCCAATGATGCCGCGGTGACGCTGGCTGAGAAAATTTCGGGTGGTATTCCGCAGTTTGTTGAACGTATGAATCAGGAAGCCAAAGCACTGGGCATGCAACATACCAATTTCCAGAATCCGGCCGGTATTACCATGCCTGAGCATTATTCGACTGCCGCCGATTTAGCCAGACTGTCTATGGCGGTGGTGAATGAAACTCCGGATTATCTGTATTATTCCAAGCAGCCAAGCTTTACCTACAATCAGCATTTTCATCGTGCGACCAACCGTGTGCTTCAGGTCGATCCTACAGTAGATGGTTTAAAAACCGGTTTTACCCGTGCAGCGGGCTATAATCTGGCGCTGACAGCCAATCGCGTCACCGCAGATTTTGAAATGCCAAATCGCCGTCTGATTGTGGTGGTGCTGGGTACTAAAAGTGCAGCAAAACGCGCTGAAGTATCACATAAGCTGATGAATCTGGCTTATACCTATACCCGCAATGAAGTGGCGATCAAAGATCAACAGCTACTGGCTGAATTGCCTGTGATTAAATCCACTTTAAAAATGTTTAAGGTGCAAACCAAGCAACCGCAGATCATTACCACTTCTTTATATGATCAGGGCTACAGCATTGACCTGAACCAGTTTGATCAAACCCAACAGCGTGTCATGCTGAATACAGGTGATGGCGTTTTAAAAAGTATCGAGCCATTACAGGAAACTCAGACTCATATCAATGTTGAAGTGAAAGCATCTGAACTCATTGCACCTTTGGCGACCATGATGCCTTTGGCGACCATTCAGGTTTATCAGAATAATCAGTTGATTCGCACCATTCAAATTGAAGATCATGTCGAAATTGAAGAAGCCAATCTGTTTCAGAAGTTCTTTAGCTGGCTACAAGGCTTATTCGGTTTATTTTCAGACAATACACCAAGCGTAAAGCTTTATCCTTTAGATAGATAATAGCGCTACATCTCAAGTCACTTTTCTTTAAGCTAGAAGATCTCCTCTCTGATCTTCTAGCAGATTCCCTTTATCAATCTCGCTCTCCCCTTGCTTCCTCAAAGCAGCGATACTTACCTGCTCTCACAGAATTGCTACGTTTTGTAATTTGTATAACAATTTTAATCAAGACGCGTTTTAGTGCATGCCATAGTATATTTTCTCTCTATTTCTCTTATTTTTATTAAAAAAATAAACAGGTTAATCATATATGACAGCACATAAAATCGTGATTGTGGGTGGTGGTGCCGGTGGTCTGGAACTGGCGACTCAGCTGGGTGAGAGCTTGGGTAAAAGCGGTAAAGCCCAGATTATTCTGGTCGATCAAAAACTGACACACATTTGGAAACCGCTGCTGCATGAAGTTGCCGCAGGCACCTTAAATCCACATGAAGAAGAAACTAATTATTTTGCCCATTCAGCCGCACATCATTATGAATTTGTCTTGGGGACATTTACCGGTCTGGATCGTGAAGCGAAACAGATTGTGGTAGAAACAGAATATTTCTCCAAAAAAGCCCAAGCCAAGAAGAACCAGCGCATCGACTATGACACCCTGGTACTGGCCTTGGGTTCTACCTCGAATGACTTTAATACCGAAGGCGTCAAACAGTTCTGTCATTTTCTCGACAGCCGTCCACAAGCTGATATCTTTCAGCAGGATCTGTTGCATCTCTACTTGAATGCTCAACATGAAGCTTCGAGCCGTGAACTGAATATCGCGATTATTGGCGCCGGTGCAACCGGAGTAGAACTGGCAGCTGAACTGGTGGAAGCCAAACACAATTTCTTTAAATATGGCTTAAACAAGGTCGACCCAAATAAAGTCAAAATTACCCTGATTGAAGCGGCGGATCGTATTCTGACTGCACTCTCGCCGAAAGTCGCCGAACATACCATGCAACAGCTGGAAAAATTTGGCATTGAGGTTTTGACCAGTCACCGCGTGGCCAAGGTTGATGAAGACAAGATTTATTTTGCAGATGGCTCAAGTCTGGATGCCGAGATTAAAGTCTGGGCTGCAGGCATCAAAGCACCTGAAGTCTTGGCACAACTGCAAGATATGGAAAAAGACAATATTCACCGGTTGAAAGTCTACTCCACCCTGCAAACCAAATCTGATCCAGACATTTTTGCTTTTGGTGACTGTGCACACTGCCAGCCTGCTGCAGATGAACCAGTCTTGGGTCCACGTGCACAAGTGGCTAGCCAACAGGCCAATTTTCTGGCGAATGCCTTGAAAGCGCGTGTCAATGAAGAAAACTATTTACCGATGTTTAAATTTTCTGACAAAGGTTCACTGATTTCCTTAAGCCAGAATAAAGCCGTCGGCGAGTTGCTCGGTCAGGTGAATGTTCAAGGCTTTGTTGCCAAGTCAATGTACGTTTCTTTATACCGAATTCATCAGGCGACCATTCATGGTTATGCGCATGCCGGCATTCTGACTGCAAAAGATTTTGTTACACGAAAAATTTCTCCAAAGCTGAAATTGCATTGAAATTCCAGAATTTGGCCCAATCAATGAAAAAATCGTCAACAAAATTGTCAAATTGCGTTTTTTTGCTAATTTTAGTCTACAAAAATGCAATTTCACTTTATGATGTACCCTTAAAAAATTGAATGGATCAATTAACATGACTGCTATTGCAAATAACCTCGTGGTTTCTTTCCACTACACATTGACTAACGCAGAGGGTGAAACTCTCGACCAATCTCAAGGTGAACCACTTGCCTATTTGCACGGTGCAGGTAACATCATCCCAGGTTTAGAAAATGCGTTAGAAGGCAAAACTGTAGGTGAAAAATTCACTGTAAACGTTCCTGCTGCTGAAGGTTATGGCGAATACAACCCTGACCTAGTTCAAGAAGTTCCTGCGCAAATGTTCCAAGGCGTAGACAACATTCAGGCAGGCATGCAGTTCCAAGCTCAAACTGATGACGGCGTGCAAATCGTAACTGTTAAAGCAGTTGAAGGCGACAATGTTGTTGTTGATGCTAACTTCCCACTTGCTGGTCAAGACCTGACTTTCGAAGTTGAAATCGTATCTGTTCGTGAAGCTTCTCAAGAAGAATTAGATCACGGTCACGTACACGGTGTAGGCGGTCACCAACACTAAGATCTTATGATCTTGAGTGAAAAAAGGCAAAGTCTGACTTTGCCTTTTTTATTGCCTGAAAATAGCCCGTAGAATATTAATCACCCAATTAGCTATAAAAAAAAGCAGAGCCATTGCCCTGCCTTTCCAATCCGATCAAGATCTCCTTTTACAGGATGATTAGTGGATTATTTGTTTTGGTTATAAATCTGCATGGCTGCTGGCAACTGTTGACGCATTTGTCCAATACGCTGGCTATTCGATGGATGCGTAGACAGGAAGGTTGCACCACTGCTGCCACCGAGTTTGTTCATTTTTTCCCACAGGGTAATGGCTGCATTCGGGTTATAACCTGCGCGCGCCATCAGCATTAAACCACCTTGGTCAGCACGGCTTTCCAGATTACGCGAGTATGGCAAGCCAATTCCGATCTGACTACCCAATTGTGCGGCTGCAGCACCACCTTGACCCACACCTGCTGCATTCAAGCCGATACCCAAGGCCAGATCAGTCAGGGCCTGAGCACCGATTTTCTGCTTAGAATGCTCTTCTAAAGCATGCACCATTTCATGACCCATAATCGCTGCAATTTCAGCATCGGTCAGATTCAGTTTATTCACGATACCCGTATAGAATACAACCTTACCACCTGGCGCAACAAAGGCGTTAACCTGGTCAGATTTGAGCACAGCCAATTGCCACTGGAATGCCGTACCGGTTTGATTCATCTGGTTAGCAACCGGTTTCAAACGGTTAAATACATTATTAATCCGTTTATAGGTCGCTGAACTGGTATCCAGTTGACCTTTGTTCTTCGCATCATTGACCATGGCATTATAGCTTTGGCTCGCAGATGCATTTAAGGTCGCAGTATCTGCCCCTGCCATATCGGCAATGGTGGTACAACCTGATAATGTGACGACTGTAGCAGCAGCCATACTCAATAAAAGTTTATTCTTCATTATAATTTACTCCACCTTGGCTCAAGGGCAATTTACATTGTAAAAATTATAAGTGAAAGCGCGTAGCAGCTAAACGCTTAATTCATTCACCTTCTTATAAATTATGTAATTTTTAAGCCAAATACTGTATCGCCAACCAATAAATCAGACAAATAATATTGAGGCCCAAGTAAACCTGACTGAGTGGTTTGATTTTCTGTTCAAGCATTTCGTCTTTACGTTTGAAATATAAAAAAGCATTTTGCAATAAAATAATAGGCACTAATATACATGCAATAATGACACTCAGACCAATCAGCACCGCATAAATCACTTCGGAGTTTTGGGTTTGCGCACGAATAATCATCATGGCCATTGTTGGCGCCCCGCCCATCGCGAATAACAATGAATAAAACATGGTCGCCGATATATTTTTTTGCATCCTGCTGCTCATTTTTCTTTCTTTATATAACACTATGTTAAAGCACATCACGTGGTATTACCGATGCAACTTTAGTCTTGAAATACCTGCATAAATTTAACATATAAAAAAACCCATCCGGAGATGGGTTTTTATCATTCAAGCTTTAGTCAAATGAAGATTAAGCATCAAACGGGTGGCGAAGAACAATGGTTTCTTCACGGTCTGGACCCGTTGAAATGATGTCGATAGGACATTCAATCAACTGCTCAAGACGTTTTACATAGTTCAATGCAGCTTCTGGCAACTGATCCAGTGATTTCGCACCGAAAGTTGACTCAGACCAGCCTGGCATAGTTTCGTAAATCGGTTTTAAAGTTTCGAATGCAAGCGCATCAGAAGAACCGACACAACCAGAATCTGCAGCTTCATAACCCACACAGATTTTCACTTCTTCCAAACCGTCAAGAACGTCAAGTTTAGTCAAGCAAATACCAGAAAGTGAGTTTACGTCAACTGAACGGCGTAGAATTTCAGCATCGAACCAGCCACAACGACGTTGACGGCCAGTAGACGCACCAAATTCATTACCAATCGTACCGAGGTGTTTACCAATCGCATCACCCGTGTCATTTGCAGCGTCATAGACCAACTCGGTTGGGAATGGACCTGCACCTACACGCGTTGTGTATGCTTTAGTAATACCCAGTACATAGTCAAGATGCAAAGGACCCAGACCTGAACCAGAGCTTACGCCACCAGCAGTTGTATTCGAAGAAGTTACATACGGATATGTACCATGGTCAACGTCAAGAAGTGAACCTTGCGCGCCTTCGAACATGATGTTGTCACCGTTTTTACGGTAGTTATGCAATTCAGTAGTTACGTCCACAACCAGTGGCGCAACAACTTTACGCCATTCGTCGCAAAGTGCCAGCACGTCTTCCAGTTTAACTGCTTCAACACCGTAGTATTCAGTCAGCTGGAAGTTATGGTAGTCCAGAAGTTCAGTTAACTGAGCAGTAAGATGTTCACCACCACGTACCAGGTCAGCAACACGTACTGCACGACGCGCTACTTTGTCTTCGTATGCAGGACCGATACCACGACCTGTCGTACCAATCTTCGCATTACCACGTTTTTTCTCACGCGCCTGGTCAAGTGCGATGTGGTTCGGAAGAATCAATGGACAGTTTGGAGAAATGCGTAAACGTTCTTTAACAGGAACGCCTTCTTTTTCAAGAATGTCCATCTCTTTGATGAGCGCTTCAGGAGAAAGAACAACACCGTTACCAATTAAGCACAATACGTTTTCACGTAAAATACCTGATGGAATGAGGTGTAAGACAGTTTTCTTACCACCAACCACAAGAGTGTGACCTGCGTTATGTCCGCCTTGATAACGAACTACCGCTGCCGCTTGATCTGTGAGCAGGTCGACGATTTTACCTTTACCTTCGTCGCCCCATTGGGTACCAAGTACCACAACATTCTTGCCCATAATAGCCTCATTACATCATGCTGTTAAAGTTGAAAGCCCCGCTCAGCGACATGAACACTGAGCCAAGCAGTTAAATCGTTTTGACTGTCCACTCACCATTCGCATTCACCAGCTGGTGCGTCGCATATGGAATCGAGTTTAAATCATCATTACCCAGTAACTGAATTACACTTAAGCCTTGTGCACGAATATTCTGAATTGCATTCAGAAGTTCTGCATCAGTGCCTTTAGGTGCAACCACGACCTGTACCGCATCAAACTGGCCTGCGCTTAAAGCATATAAGTCACAAGAGAAACCGGTTGCCGGACGCGCACGGCCAAAATGTTCACCAATGCCATCATAACGGCCACCTTGTGCCAGTGCAGCTGCACGGTTCGGTGCATAGACTGCATACATCAAGCCAGTATGATAATGGTATGAACGTAATTCAACCACATCAATACCAATACTCAAGTTTGGCCAACGGGTTTGAACTTCGTCTTTGGTGGTTTGCAAGACATTAAAAGCCTGCGTAAATGCTGGATTTGCCAACACTTCAGCACTTAAATGCGCTTGTAATGCATCCAGGTCGCTGGCATAGCGTCCAAGTGCATAGAAATCCTGACCAAATTTCAGGTCTGCCGTGAATTCTTCTAATTCTGGCAAAGCCTTACGCTGGTATAAATCAGATAATTGCTGTTCAGCGACTTTGTTTAAGCCGGCTTGAGCCACCAGACTGCGGAATAAACCGACATGACCTAAGTCCAGATGAATACCATCTGCCAGACCTGTTTCCTGAATCAGACTGATCATCAAGTCGACCATTTCTACATCGGCATCGATGCTGTCTGAACCAAATAGCTCCGCACCTAACTGTAGTGGCGCACGCGAAGTGTTAAAACCGCGAGGCTTAGTATGCAGAACGGTTCCTGCATAACAGTAACGTGCAACACCTTCCACTGGATGTACATGCGCATCAATACGAGCCACTTGTGGTGTCATATCGGCACGCACACCAAGCAAACGACCAGAAAGCTGATCGATTACCTTAAAAGTGGCTAAGTCTAAATCTTGATTCGATTCTGAGAGAGAAGATAGAGATTCGATGTATTCAATGAATGGCGTGTACACCAGCTGATAACCTCGAGATGCAAGGAAATCCAGTGATTTACGGCGCAGACTTTCAATAACTTGCGCTTGTTCTGGTAATACATCAGCTACACCATCAGGTAATAACCATGTCTCTGAAATGGGCATGTTGTAAACCTAAATTCTTGTCAGCGCGGAACGAATCCGCATAAAAAAATCGGGAGCACACCCGATTTCTCCTAGTCTAGCACGATAGTTTTGGCTGTGCATCGCAAATTTTATAATTTTCGCTACCTGATGAAATCAACAACAATAGTGTCAACTATCAGCGTTTTAATGCACATTCAAAACAAATAGCATGAAAAAATCCGGTATTAAACCAAAGGCAATGCAGTCGTGCTTTTAACCGTTTGCAATGGAATTTCAGTTTTTACGCTTTGAATGCAGGGAATTTGGGTTAAATGATGAATCTGAAATTTACGATAGGCATCCAGATCAGCCACCACAATTCTTAAAAAGAAATCACAATCGCCCGCCATTAGCTGGCATTCAACCACTTCTGGCATTTCCTTGATCGCTTCGACAAATTGGTCGACCACGGCAGCTTCTTGAGACTTGAGCCAGACACGTGCAAACACACTCATCGCCAAATTGACCTTTTGCGGATTCAGCAGCGCGACATATTGCTCAATCACACCATCATCTTCCAGCTGTTTCACCCGTCTTAAACAGGGTGACGGTGACAAGCCAATTAATTGAGCCAGTTCATTATTTTGTAGTTTTCCATTCTTTTGCAGCTCATGCAAAATGCGTTTATCTATTTGATCCATATTTATATTTTGGCATTTAAAACCCTTTAAATTTAATTTAGCGCAATTTAATTTCAAATAAAACTCAAATATCTTTCATTACAATAGCAAATAGCCTGAATATCGCCATAAAATATGGTTTAGTTTTGCAGTACCCAAGTCATTTCCATGCTTTTGTTTAGACAAAGCACCGCAGCGGTGGTTGTTCCTACCGATTTCAGCGAATTTCAACGTGGCATGAAAGATTCTATCCCCATGCTTTTAGGGATTATTCCCTTTGCGCTGGTGTTGGGTGCGACGGCGGTACAGAAGAATTTCAGCTTGCTCGAAGTGCCGTTACTGACAGGTCTGAACTTTGCCGGTGGTTCTGAGTTTGCCATTTTGGAAGTCTGGAGCAGTCCGCCAAATTTACTCATGCTGATGTTCATTACCTTTCTGGTAAATAGCCGGCATCTGTTGATGGGTGCCAGTTTGGTGCCGTATTTAAAGCATCTCCCGAATCGTAAAGTTTTTCCGGCGCTATTTTTTATGGTCGATGAAAGCTGGGCGCTCGGTCTAGCTGATGCACAAAGGAAACAGGCGCACTTGGGTTATCGTGCTGCGTTTAGCATGCCTTATTATGCTGGCCTGTGTTTTTGCCTGTACTTGATGTGGGTCGGATTTACCACACTCGGCGCCATGCTTGGACCTGTATTAGGTGACATCAACCGTTTTGGTTTCGATATGGCCTTTCCTGCTGTATTTCTGGTGTTACTGAGAAGTATGTGGAAAGGTTTTGAGGCTGCCCGGCCATGGCTGGTCAGTTTAGTCTGTGCGGCTTTGGCTTATTTATATTTACCTGCGGGCTGGTATGTACCGATTGGCGCCTTGTCTGGAATCGCTTCGGCATTTTTCCTGATTCAAGAGGATCAAACATGATCCAGATGAGCACCTTGGTGGCCATTATTCTGATTGCTGCGACCACTTATTTAACCCGGATCTTGGGCTATGTCTTGTTAAAAAATAAAACACTAACACAGCGCCAGCGAAAAATTCTGGAAGTAGTCCCCGGCTGCGTGCTGATTTCAGTGATTGCACCCTATTTTGTACGCGACCATCCTGCAGACCTGATCGCCTTGGCTTTAACGCTATTTGCCGCTACACGTTTTGGATTATTACCGACCGTCGCCATCAGTATGGTTTCTGCTGCAATTTTAAGAATTTTAATAATCTAACGCTAGAAAAACCCCTTTAAATGATCTCTAAAGGGGTTTTGTTTATTTCTGTGGATCAACCACTTTGGTCAGCAAACTGACCAGTTCGGCATTTTGCAATTCAACCTGCTGAAGTTTGGCTGTGGTCTGATCCAGCACTTCCTGCTGCACATGCATTTTTTTGGCTAGATCCTGCATGATTTCCAGGGTCTTTTTTAAATTTTCTTCCAGATGCACGATTTTTTCTTCGACTGGCACGCCTTCCACGCTACGTGGCTCATCACTCTGATTAAACTGCAGCCAGATCAGAAAAATTACCGCCAAAGTCAGCAGTATAATAAATCCCCAAACCACCATCATGTGCTTGCTCTTATTTCATTTTATTGTCTTTATCTTAACGAAAAATGCTGCAGATAACGTAAATAATTCAGCCTCAATTCCTGATTTTCGATCAATTACCGGCAAATTCTCTTAAAACATGGCTTGCAGAATATTTACAGGCAAGAAAAAAGCACCGTATCTCGGTGCTTTTGAGGTTTAGATAACCCGAACTTAATGAAATGATTCACATAAATCCAGCAGACGGTTGGCATAGCCCCACTCGTTATCGTACCAGGCAAAGACTTTGGCTTGATGCCCAACGACTAGAGTCTGGGTCAAATCCACAATCAATGAATATGGGGAATGATTAAAATCACTCGATACCAATGGCTCATCTGTCACGGCCATAATTTCCGCAAAATCCTGCTGGGCAGCCTTGATCAGCACTTCATTCAGCTTGTGATCGGTAATCGGCGACTGGGAGACAAACGTTAAATCAATCGCGGCCACATTAATGGTCGGCACCCGAATTGAATAACCATCAATACGATCTTCCATTTTTGGCATGACACGCTTTAAGGCACCGAGTGCGCTCGAAGTCGTAGGAATGATGTTATGGCCTGAAGCACGTGCACGACGCAAATCACGATGCGCATGATCCAGTACCGACTGATCCGCCGTTACAGCATGGATTTCAGTCATCAGGGCGCTAGTGATGCCAAAAGCATCATCGACAATTTTGACCAGTGGCACCAAAGCCTGTGTAGTACAAGAAACACTGGAAATGATCTGGTCCGATGCTTTGACTTCATGATGATTGACACCATAGACAATCGCGGCATCGACCGTATCAAAAGGTGCTGCGCCGATAATCACACGTTTCGCCCCTGCTCCAATATGCTGGGTCGCGGCTTCACGAGAACGGAACAGTCCAGTACATTCAAGCACTACATCTACCGCCAAGTTTTGCCAAGGCAACTTAGCCGGCTGCGACTCACACAAAACCTGTACTTTTAATGCAGCATCTTGATAGCTGATATGCATATAGATATGTTCAGTATCATAGCTGAGATCCACCTGCCCCGGAAAACGGCCATGGGTCGAGTCATATTTAAACAGGTGAATCAGGGTTTCAACATCGGCAATATCGTTAATGGCAACGATTTCAAAATTAAAATCTTTCGGGTTTTCAAACCATGCACGCAGTACATTCCGTCCAATACGCCCAAATCCATTGATTGCCACTCGTTGCATGACTCGACCTTTTATATGCCTATTTTAAAACTCTTCTATGTTAAAGGATTTCTGGCGCCGTACATTAAAAAACTTCAGTGAAAATACTGATTTTCGATTATTTTATTTCTGATCCATCCGTCTGTATCTGGGTCATTTAAAATTCCAGTTATTTTTAATGTGATGGATATCCACGAATTCTACTGTGGGAAAATTCAATTTAATTATTCAGCGAAAAACCTGAGTAAATAAATCCTTCGCAATTGGTTTTAAAATGATTGGTGCATACTGCTTTTTCCGTTATAATTTGGCGTTTTAAATTTTTAAGCCCCGCATTGCAGCAGAGCTCTTGTATGCTTGTCAGACTGTGGTGTTTTAGCCAAATCGGAAATTATGGAGTGACTTGGTTGTGAGTACTCGTTTTATGACATCAGCTGAAATTCGTGAAGCATTTTTGCGTTACTTTGAATCGCAAGGGCATACACGTGTCGCGTCGAGTTCTCTAGTACCTGCCAATGACCCAACTTTGCTGTTCACCAATGCTGGTATGAACCAGTTTAAAGATTGCTTCTTAGGTCTAGAAAAACGCGATTATGTACGTGCAGTGTCATCACAAAAATGCGTACGCGCAGGTGGTAAGCACAATGACTTAGACAATGTGGGTTATACAGCACGTCACCACACTTTCTTTGAAATGTTGGGTAACTTCTCATTTGGTGATTACTTCAAACGTGATGCGATCAAATTTGCCTGGGACTTTTTGACTAACGAAGAATGGCTTGGTCTTCCTAAAGATAAACTCTATGCAACCGTTTACCACACCGATGATGAAGCCTTTGACATCTGGAACAAAGAAATCGGTCTAGACGCTTCTCGCATTATCCGCATTGGCGATAACAAAGGCGGTCAATACGCATCAGATAACTTCTGGGCAATGGGCGATACCGGTCCATGTGGTCCATGTTCTGAAATCTTCTTTGACCACGGTGAGCATATCTGGGGTGGCCTGCCAGGCACGCCTGAAGAAGATGGTGACCGCTTCATTGAAATCTGGAACAACGTTTTCATGCAGTTCAACCGTACTGCGGATGGTGTATTACACCCTCTTCCAGCGCCTTCTGTGGATACAGGTATGGGCTTGGAGCGTATTTCTGCCGTTTTACAGCACGTCAACTCAAACTACGAAATCGACCTGTTCCAGCATTTACTTAAAGCTGCGGCTGAAATCATTGGTTTGAACACTACAGCACTTGAAGCTGAGGCTGCTGAGAAAGGGACACCAGTTCAGTATCCTGCTTCATTGAAAGTCGTTGCGGACCATGCACGTTCATGTTCATTCTTGATCGCTGATGGCGTAAATCCATCGAATGAAGGCCGTGGTTATGTACTACGTCGTATTATCCGTCGTGCAGTACGTCATGGTAACAAATTAGGCGCAACAGGTTCGTTCTTCCACAAAATGTTGAAGCCACTGATCGAAGTGATGGGCGATGCATACCCTGAACTTGCTGCTCAACAAGCACGTATCGAAGCACAACTTCTTAAAGAAGAAGAACAATTTGCCAAAACACTTGAGCAAGGTTTGAAATTGCTTGAAGGTGAATTGGCACAGTTAAAAGGTTCTGTGATTCCGGGTGAAGTAGTATTTAAACTTTACGACACTTACGGCTTCCCGACAGACTTGACTGCAGATATCGCACGTGAACGTGACTTAACTATTGATGAAGCTGGTTTCGAAACTGAAATGGCTGCACAGCGTCAACGCGCACGTGATGCAGGTAAATTCGCGATCGACTACAACAGCGTAGTTAAAGTTGAAGGCGAAACTCAGTTTGATGGTTATGACGCAACTGCAGGTGAAGGTCAAATCATCGCAATCTACAAAGATGGCGAGCAAGTTGATGAAGTGTTTGAAGGCGATGAAGCACTGATCGTACTCAACCAAACACCTTTCTACGCAGAAAGCGGCGGTCAAATCGGTGATACAGGTATCTTTAAAAACGATACTGGTATTTTCGAAGTTCAAGATACCAAAAAATCTGGTGGCGCATTTGTACACCAAGGTATCGTGACGATGGGTAACTTGAAAGTTACTCAAAATGTAGAAGCAACAGTAAAAGCAGATATTCGTGCAGCAACTGCGCGCAACCACTCTGCGACTCACCTGCTACATGCTGCGTTACGTCAAATTTTAGGTTCACATGTACAGCAAAAAGGTTCATTGGTTGCATCTGATGTGTTACGTTTTGACTTTGCCAATGACCAACCTGTAAGCTTTGAACAGCTGCAAGAAATTGAACGTTTGGTCAATGCTGAAGTGATTGCCAATACTGCGGTGTCTACTGAACTTCTGGATATCGAGTCTGCGAAAGCTAAAGGCGCGATGATGCTGTTTGGCGAGAAATACGGTGACGAAGTACGTGTACTGTCTATGGGTTCAGTGATTGAAGAGAAAAACTTCTCAATCGAACTTTGCGGTGGTATTCACGTAAAACGTACCGGTGATATCGGTCTGTTCAAAATCACCTCTGAAGGTGGTGTGGCAGCCGGTGTACGTCGTATTGAAGCAGTAACAGGCACTAAAGCAGTTGAAGTTGCGCAAAAAGCCGATCGCGATATCAATATGATTAACGGTTTGCTCAAAGCACAAAAAGACCAGACTTTAGAAAAAGTTGAAGCGTTGGTTGATACTGCATCGAGCTTGCAGAAACAGATCGAACAACTCAATCAAAAACTTGCTAGCCTGCAAGCCGGTGAACTTCTAAGCCAAGTTCAAAGCATTGCAGGTCGTGCAACCTTGATTACAACTGTTGAAAACATGGATGCGAAAGCACTTCGCAACCTGCACGACGGTGTGAAATCAAAATTAGAAAATGCAGTGATTGTTCTTGCAGGTGTAGAGGGTGACAAGGTGAGCTTGATCGCATCTGTGGCAAAAGACTTTACTGCTTCTATTAAAGCAGGTGACATCATCAAACATTTAGCGAATGAGCTAGGTGGTAAAGGTGGTGGTAAACCTGACTTGGCACAAGGTGGCGCGCCACTTAACGAGAAGTTTGCTCCAGTGATGGCAGATTTAACTGCCTGGCTTGCAGCAAAATAAAACTTCAATTTTGTGTAACTGACCCTGATGGGTACATCAGGGTCATGGCTTATATGGAACAACTATGGCATTAATCGTTCAAAAATATGGCGGTACCTCTATGGGTACTCCCGAGCGCATTTTAAATGTTGCTCGTCGTGTAAAGCGCTGGCATGACCACGGCCACAAGGTAGTGGTAGTGGTATCAGCAATGAGTGGCGAAACCAATCGTCTGCTTGCTTTAGCGAAGGCCATTACCGAAACCCCTGACCCACGTGAACTAGACCAAATGGTATCTACGGGTGAACAGGTTACGATTTCTATGTTAGCAATGGCGCTGAACTCAATTGGAGTTGAAGCAAAATCACTAACAGGTCGCCAGGTTGGCATGAAAACCGACAGCTCATTCAATAAGGCACGTATCGAATCCATTGATACTGAAGTCCTAAACTCAAATCTGGATGCAGGCCGCGTACTTGTCGTTGCCGGTTTCCAGGGTTTTGATGAACATGGCAATACCACCACTTTAGGGCGTGGCGGTTCTGATACTTCAGGTGTTGCAATTGCTGCCGCCCTCAAAGCAGATGAATGCCAGATTTATACCGACGTTGACGGTGTATATACCACCGATCCACGTGTTGCACCAAAAGCAAAAAAAGTTGATCGTATTTCATTTGAAGAAATGCTTGAGATGGCGTCACTCGGTTCTAAAGTCCTGCAAATTCGTTCAGTTGAATTTGCTGGTAAATACCAGGTGCCTTTACGCGTATTATCAAGTTTCGACAATGACAACGATGGCGCATTCGACGAAGAGTTTAAGCAAAACGTTGGTACACTTATTACGACTGAATTGGAAGACAATATGGAACAGCCAATTATCTCCGGTATCGCATTTAACCGTGACGAAGCAAAATTAACTATTTTAGGCGTGCCTGACGAACCGGGTATTGCTTCTAAAATTTTGTGCCCGATTGGTGATGCCAATGTTGAAGTGGATATGATTATCCAGAACGTTGAAGAAGATGGTACAACTGATTTCACTTTTACTGTGAACCGTGGCGAATTAAATAAAGCCAAAGCCATTCTTGAAGCAACTGCTCAAGAAATTGGTGCACGTGAAGTTGCGACTCGTTCAGATATCGTAAAAGTATCGATCGTAGGTGTCGGTATGCGTTCACATGCCGGTGTAGCGAGCAAAATGTTTACAGCATTGGCAGATGAAGGTATTAACATCCTGATGATCTCGACGTCTGAAATCAAGATTTCTGTGATCATTGAAGAAAATTATCTTGAACTTGCGGTTCGTTCATTGCATACCGCATTCGGTTTAGACCGTGAACAAGGCGAATCTAGCGCACGTGCTTAAGCGTTAAGACAGAATATTGTCATTGTTTGACAGTATTTTATAAAAGTCTACAAAAATGCAGAGCCACTATAGTTTTTTTTATAGTGGCTCTGTTATATTAAGCCTGAGGATTTTTAACCAGCTGAGATAGATTAAAATCTTTCACCCAGATGACAGAATTTCTATCCAGATCTTATTTTGTAATTTTTGGTTGTGCTTTTTGTTTTACATTCAATAGATTGCAGGTTTTGCATTTTGCAAGGAGAAAAACATGCTGATTCTGACTCGACGCGTCGGGGAAACTTTAATGATTGGTGATCAAGTCAGTGTGACTGTGCTTGGTGTAAAAGGTAACCAGGTTCGTATCGGGGTAAATGCTCCGAAAGAAGTCTCTGTGCACCGTGAAGAGATTTACCAGCGTATCCAGCATGAACGTGCAATGCATGAACATCTTCAACATATCGATCAAGATTACCAACCTTCTTATGAAGACGATAGCCAGACACAAAATAACTTTAACCGTTAATGTTTGTGCGAAGAATAAAGCGGCTTTTGAGCCGCTTTAAATTTGTCTAAATTTTATACAAAAATATTAAATACTTAGATAATTTAAAATAAAACTTAAAGTTCTGCACCCTGCTGTAATGCTGCAATCACCTTTTTTACCGGCCCAAAACTGCGACGATGCTCATCAATCACGCCATGTAAGGCAATCGCTTCAAAATGTGCCTTGGTCGGATAACCCTTGTGCTTGGCAAAGCCAAATTGCGGATGCTTCTGGTCCATCTCGATCATCTGATGATCACGGGTTACTTTCGCCAGAATACTGGCTGCTGAAATTTCAGCATGCAGTGCATCACCACCCACCACGGCATCACAGCTCATAGCAAGGCCCTGTGGAATCTTGTTGCCATCGACCAATACATGCTCAGGCTGAACTGGCAAAGCTTCTACAGCACGGCGCATGGCCAGCAAAGAAGCTTGCAAAATATTATGTTCATCAATCTCTGCCGCAGAAGCCTCAGCAATGGCCCATGCCAGCGCTTTTTCCTGAATCTCGATAAAAAGTTTTTCACGCTTCTTTTCAGTGAGTTTTTTAGAATCATTTAAACCCTCAATCGGGTTGTTCGGATCCAAAATAACTGCCGCAGCGACCACCGAACCCACTAATGGCCCACGCCCTGCTTCATCTACACCAGCAATCTTCATGTCTATTTTTCCATAAAAAATAGGCTGAACCAGTCAGCCTATTTCAATTTAATCTTGGCTTAGTTTACAGCTTCAGCTACACAAGCGTTAATGGTTTTTGCAACCACATTGCCGACAATCGTCGCACGTGCTGCCGGGTCAATCGCTGCAGTCGCCAAATCTACCGCTGTTACGCTTTGGGGTGCTTTTTCGCTGACACAGCCACAAATTTCAGTCTGGATATTCTGCTTTTGGGTCGTAGTCATTAGACGTGTAGCTGTTTGCCATGCTGGAATATTATTCAGCTCAGTCGTACATTTTGCATTGATCGCGATTTTAAGCGCAGCCCCACCCAGCTGTTGAGTCGTGGTTTGCGTTTCAGGGCTGCCTGTTGTTGCACAAGCCGATAAAACCAAAGTAAGCGGAGCAAGTGCAGCCAATAATTTTTTCACAGATCTGTTCCTTGTTTATTCATATATGAAGCGTGACGCTATTGTGCCGAAATTCACCTGAATAAGAAATCTATAAATCATCCTGAATGTTTAATCTGCACCCAGCCATTTCAATGGATGTTGCATGAAAGCCACCATAGCGTTGCAGATTTGGAATTGCTGGGCTGATTCGCCCTTTGCTAAGGTGCATCCATCTTTGAGGGCAATCGAAAATCACATGGAAAAAGTACAATATTACACGCGCACGGTACAATGGTTGCACTGGATCATGGCAGTTATCTTTATTGCGGCCTGGCTGATTGGTTTTTATAGTGGGAATTTTTTAAGTTATGAAGTCGATGGCAGCTTTAAAGGCGATGTCATCACCCTGCATAAAAATATCGCCACCACCATTATTTTCCTGTTGGTTGTGCGAATTTTCTGGCGTTATACCCACCCTGCCCCTGAACTACCGGACACTATGTCACCCCGGATGAAAACTTTGGCACATGCAGGTCATCTGGCTTTGTATTTTATGCTGATTGCCCTACCTGTCACCGGCTGTTTATATAGCTGGAGTCTGGGCTATCCAGCACCAGTGCTATATTTATTTAACCTGCCGGCACTGATTTCAGAAAATCCGGCTGTAACCGCGATCGTAAAACCCCTGCATATCTGGCTTTCCTGGGCAGTTGGCTTACTTTTAGTTGGACATATTTTCGCAGCACTGAAACATCATTTTATCGATAAAGATCATGTACTCAACAGCATGACCCGACAATCCAAATCTTCTAAAAAATAATCTGCAAAACCACACTCAATCAGCTTTCATTGCAAAGCTGATTTTATTTTAAGAACTCGGTCATGCAGCCTTTCAGACTGTTTGCAATAGCCTGTTGCGTGAGTTTTGACTTTACTTCTTCATCCAGAGTCGCTTTCAGTAAAGTGCTTGCCGGAATATCCTTGAGTGCATGCTCACCTACACATGAACAGACATTTTGCTCAAGTTCAGCTTTATTTTTGTCCTGCATAAAATAGGTCGAGGCAGTCCAGAATTTAGATGCTTTCAATTCTTTTGCACATTGGTATTCAATCACGGGTTTTAAAGTACGCTGTGTCAAAGTCATATCTGCATTTGAGCAGGCAGATATCAACACGCTACTGATGAGTAGAATTACATGTTTCAACTTCATATCCATTTATAAAAAACAAAGGCAGAGCGTACCCTGCCTGTTATCTAAAAACTTAAACCAGGGCACGGATCTGGTTGATCCATTGCTCTTTATCAGCATCGGTAATAAAAGAAGCTTCAAATGAGTTGATGGCCAACTGCTTCAATTCCTCGTTGCTTAAATCCAGTGCTTCAGCAATGGCAATAAAATTGTCATTCATATAACCACCAAAATAAGATGGATCATCTGAATTGACCGTGACATGCACACCTTGCTGTAAGAGGCGACGGATATTATGCTGCTGCATATCATCCACGACGCAGAGTTTCAGGTTTGACAATGGGCAAACCGTCAGTGGCATCTTTTCTGCGATCAGGCGCTGCATTAACGCCGGATCCTCTTCCGAACGTACACCATGATCAATACGATTTACTTTCAGCAAATCTAAAGCTTCCCAGACATAGGCTGCCGGGCCTTCCTCACCTGCATGTGCTACAACCAAGAAACCTGCTTCACGCGCTTTAGCAAAGACACGTTCAAACTTTGAAGGTGGATGCCCGACTTCACTTGAGTCCAAACCGACTGCAATAATCTGGTCTTTATAAGGTAAGGCCTGTTCCAATGTTGCAAATGCAGCATCTTCACTTAAATGACGCAAGAAGCACATAATCAGATGTGAACTGATACCAAGTTTAGTTTTGGCATCATCACAGGCTTTTTGCAAGCCGTTGATCACGGTTGCAAAAGCAACGCCACGATCGGTATGGGTCTGTGGATCAAAGAACATTTCAATATGCACGACCCGGTCTTCAGCACATTTCTCAAAATACGCCCAGGCCAGATCATAAAAATCCTGTTCATGAATCAATACAGTAGCACCAGCATAATAAATATCCAGGAAGGACTGAAGATTATGAAAGTTATAGGCCTGTTTAACTTCTTCAACAGATTTATACGGGATGGCAATTTTATTACGCTGAGCGATCGCAAACATTAGCTCAGGCTCAAAAGTGCCCTCAATATGAACATGAAGCTCGGCTTTTGGCAAAGCTCGAATCAACTCAAGACGGTTCATCGCTTCTCCTCATGAAACCTAAAATAATAAAAAAAGGGTGCAAACTGAGTTTACACCCTTTCCAAATCTAGAAAAATTAGCCGCCAAATAGTGCGAATTTAAGCGTCCATAGTACTGCAACAATCCAGACCATATACGGTACAGTTGATGCCTTACCGGTTAACAATTTGATCAGTGCATAGCTAATGAAGCCCATCGCAATACCATCCGCAATCGAATAGGTAAATGGCATAAATACAATGGTTAAAAATGCAGGGACTGCTTCTGTAATGTCTTCCCAGTCAATATGCACGATACCTTGAATCATTAAGACACCGACAAATAACAGCGCTGGCGCGGTTGCAAAGCTTGGTACAGACTGTGCCAATGGTGCCAGGAACAAACAGGCAACAAACAGGATACCGACTACGACGGCAGTTAGACCTGTACGGCCACCGGCTGCTACGCCTGCAGAAGATTCAATGTATGGTGTAGTCGATGAGGTACCTAAAGCTGCACCTACAACAATTGCAGAAGAGTCAGCAAAAAGTGCTTTTTTCAAACGCGGCAGTTTGCCATCTTTCAACAAGCCTGCACGGTGTGAAACACCTACGAGCGTACCGGTTGAGTCAAACAGATCAACCAGAAAGAAGACAAAAATCACGCCAATTAAACTGGCAGTGAACAGACCTTCAAAGCTCATTTGCATAAATGTGGGTGCAATCGATGGCACTGCGCCAACCACACCTTTAAATTCACTCAGACCCAATGCTGCTGAAATACCGGTTAACACCAAAATACTGATGATGATCGCACCACGCACTTTAAAGTGATGCATCACAACAACCAGAAGGAAACCAAATAATGCAAGTAAAACCGATGGTTGTTTTAAATCACCCAAACCTACCAATGTAGCGGGATTATCCACAATCAGGCCGGCATTTTTCAAAGCAATCAGCGCAAGGAATAAGCCAATACCACCACCGATGGCCAGTTTCAGCGACATTGGAATCGCATTGACAATGGCTTCACGGATTTTGAATATGCTGATCGCAATAAACACAAGACCGGAGATAAACACAGCCCCAAGTGCTGTTTGCCAAGGCACACCCATTCCCAAACATACGGAATAGGTAAAGAAGGCATTCAAGCCCATGCCTGGTGCAAGTGCAATTGGATAATTTGCAATCAAGCCCATGACTAAACAGCCAATCGCGGCTGCAAGACAGGTTGCTACAAAGACAGCCCCATGATCCATCCCCGTTTCGGACAAAATCATCGGATTGACAATAATGATGTAACACATCGTTAAGAATGTTGTCACACCGGCAAGAACTTCTGTACGGAAACTGGTTTTGTTTTCACTCAGTTTAAACAGACGTTCAAGCATACTTTCTGAAGATGGATTAGGAGTCGTCATGACCTAGCCCCTATTGAGTAAACTTTATGCTTTAAGCAAGCCGTCAAATAAATGAAATTTTATAAAAAAATTCATCAATTTTAAGGATGTGTTAGCAACGAATATGCCAGCATAGCCATTTGACGGTTTAAAATGTTGGAACAGCTTACAGCCCCAGGGCTATGCTATAAAAACCCAAAAAAAATCTAAACAAAAAAGCTGCATAACCTTTATGCAGCTTTATTTTCTCGATTTAAATCAAATGCTTAACAAGATGAATTCTGCTTCATCCTGATCGTTGGCAAATTATAACACATTGATTTCTTATTGCTTATTTGATTTTACACTTTATTAGAAATTAATATATTCCAGGTGAATATTTAAAAAATTTTATTATATTTATTATGTTTTTAATTTTACTAATCCAGCCCAATTGGCGGGAGGAAGGTAGTACAAGCTGCTTAATGTCGATGCCGATTGGATTCCAGCAATTTGCTTGAATCACGTCCATCGTTCAAGACATGACGGATCTTTTCATATTTTCTGATTTCGGACTGTTTATGGACACAAAATCCTAATAAACTGATCATTAAGGCAAAAACAGGGATAGCATATATTTTCATTTTTATTATGCTGCTTTGTAACACTATGCAATTATGCTAACAAAAAACCTAACAAACTTGTGACATAGTTTACATTTAACCCGATAGAAGGCATTTATTTATCCTCTAAATATTAATTTTATGTCGTTTTATTTATTAATACTTAATTAATTTATAATTCTTTTTTCAAAAAATCGATCCTATTAAAAATCCTTTTAAAAAAAACTAAATAATTGAATTTAATATATTTTTTAAACCACCTAAAAGAAGTTTATTCAAAATTAAGATATGGAGATAAATGAAATCTAACCTATTCAATAGAAATTATTTCGATTTATTTTATCGGCCTTTTCCAAGAATGCTCAACTTTAATTTTTAGAATAAAATAGATCTCTTGCGAAAGTCGTTATTGCAAGTTCATCCGGTTTACCAGTGCAGCGATTAAGTTAATGCGTAAACCGAATCTTTTCCGTCTATTTCGATAGCGTTCACTTAGTATTCTAAATCTTTTCAATTGACTGTTAATATGTTCGATTACAACTCGTATTTTTCCAATCATTTTATTGTAATTTTTCTCAGCATCAAATAAGGGTAAATTCTTCTTTTTCTTTATTGGCATCAATAATTTAAAGCCATCTTGCTCTAACCCATAGTACCCTAAATCGGTCATAACATAGTCACAATGTTTGAATTTCTTAACTGTTTTTCTTGCCAATTTAATATCATGCTGACTGCCAGACGATATATCTACTCCTATGATTTGTTTGCTCTTCGGATGATAGATCACTTGGGCTTTTAACGTATGTTTCTTCTTTTTACCACTGTAGAACTTACTCTGATTTTTTTTTCGGGCGTTCTATTAAACATTCTGTCGCATCAATAATTACCCAGTTAAATTGTTCGTCTGCTGTGGTAATGCTTCGTTTTGGCAGGGTAAAACGTCTTGATTTCATTAATGCATCTTCAACCTTTTTAATAGTTCGATTCACATTACTTTCAGCGATATGGTAATTTGCCGCCAATTCCAATTGGGTGTTGTAGCTCCGTAAGTAATTGAGTGTTAATAATAATTGATCCTCTATAGCTAAAGTATGAGGACGCCCTAATTTCTTTTTAAGTGATTCTGCTTCTTTTAAAACTTCGACCATTTCACTAAAAACTGCTCGAGGTACACCAACCAAGCGCTGGAATTCAGAATCTGAAAAACGATTTAATTTCTGATATTTCATGAAATCTATATTGAGGCAGTTTTTACTTTCGCAAGAGGTCTAATGATCTAAATAAGGGAGATTTTGCTAGGGATTTCAAGATGTTTAGCGATATTTTTTATTTTTAATTACCTTGAAGCTCTACCTGATATTCAAGAATTACAGATTTTATAGTTGTCATGATGCTGTCTATTATTCCCTACTCACATCACATGCATGTACATAGTTCAAGAACCTAACCATAATAACGACATCCCAATATCCGGCATATATATCCTCATGCTGAATACTGGGAATCATCTCATTTATGCACTCAGTTGTTCATCACGTTTGAACACAAGTTCTCCCTTAAGTGAACTGTCTGCATCGAAATAATAGCCATCGCTATTAAAAGCTTTCAACTCTTCGACACAATCAATTTTATTTTCAATCATAAAACGCGCCATGAGACCGCGTGCTTTTTTGGCATAGAAACTAATCACTTTATATTTGCCATTTTTCTGATCCAGAAATACCGGCTTGATAATGTCTGCCTGAATTTTGCACTCGTTGACTGATTTGTAATATTCATCAGAGGCGATATTCACCAGGATTTCAGAATTTGCTGCTGCTAGATCCTGATTAATCAGATCAGTAATGTGATGTGCCCAGAAGTCATATAGGTTATGCCCGCGGGAATTGGCCAATTTGGTTCCCATTTCCAGACGGTACGGCATCATCAAATCCAAGGGACGTAAGAGTCCATATAATCCAGACAACATGCGTAAACGGTCTTGTGCATAGTGCAGATCTTCATGTTTTAAACTATAGGCATCCAGACCTGTATAGACATCGCCTTTAAATGCAAAAATCGCCTGACGGGCATTGGCTAAATTAAAATTCGGTTGCCAGTCATTAAAACGTGCGGTATTTAAAGTGGCAATTTTTTCACTAACACTCATTAAGCTGGAAATTTCTGTTGCAGAAAGTGTGCGACAAACGTTGATCAAGTCCTGTGAATGTTCTAATAATCTCGCTTGAGTAAATTGGTCAGTCGGTAATGGAGTATCGTAATCGAGAGTTTTGGCTGGAGAAATTAAAGCGAGCATGGCAACCTGGTCAAAAAATGATTAATCAAACTATATCAGTCTGCTTATTTTAATTCCAATTCATGTTTTTATTCACCATAATCGTTAAAATGCACGATTCTCCTGTTAATCATCGGTTTTTATATGCCCGAGCAAATTTTTCTTCAAGGGCCTGCGGGTCAGATTGAAGTTTTTGTGGATTATCCTCAGGGTGAAGTGAAAGGATTCGCGGTAGTTTGTCACCCCCATCCATTGCAAGGCGGTACACCACAACATAAGGTTCCGGTTTTACTGGCACAAATGTATCTGGAACGTGGCTGTATTGTGTATCGTCCAAGTTTCCGTGGTTCTGGTCAAAGTGAAGGTATACACGACGAGGGCTTCGGTGAGACGGATGATGTATTAGAAGTCATTCGGTTCGCTCGCAACCAGCATATTGCCCTGCCTTTTTATGCAGGCGGTTTTAGTTTTGGTGCGCATGTCATGGCAAAAAGCTATGCAGCCTTACCGGTAGAACTGCAACCAAAGCAAACCATTTTATGTGGTCTGCCGACTGCAACAGTAGCTGGTATTCGTCATTATGTGACACCAGCCATCAAAGGCGACATTCTGTTCATTCACGGTGAAGCCGATGAAGTGACTTTGCTCTCAGATATGATTGAATGGGCAAAGCCACAACGCCATTTAGTGACCGTATTACCTGGTGCCAACCATTTCTTTACCGGCTATTTAAAGCAATTACGGATCGCAATGACCCGGTACTTAGCGCTTGGCTAAATAAAAAAACCCATCAAATGATGGGTTTTTTATTAAAAGACAAAATCTTCTGCAAAAATTTCATACATCACAGCCCGATATTTAGGCTTATCGATGTAGCGGATAATTTTTCCGCCCAAGCGTTCTGCAATTTTACGGCTAGCCCAGTTTTCTTCTGCTACCGGGTAGCTTAAAACTTGAATCCCTAATGTATTGAAAGCATAAGCCACAACACAATGCACTACCTCATGTCCATAATGATGACCATGTGCAGTTTCACGAATCCAAATACCGACTTCAGGTATTTCATCATGAAGTCGATGCAAACCACATAGCCCAATAAATTCTTGTGTTTCAATATGACGGATCACAAATACATATTCTTTATAATCAGTCATATTTTCCAGCCAATTTTGCCAGACTGTTGCAAATCCCTGTTCAGATTGTGGTGGGTCCCACGCCATAAAACGTGTCAAACTCGGCGTAATTGAAGCATAAGTTTCTTTGGCATCGGCTGATTTAAAACAATTCAGGATCAAGCGTTTACTTTGCAGTGTAGGCAAAGCTGATTGAGTCTGTTGAATTAGCTCTTCCATTCAAACTCGCTAAAGCGTTCCTGCTCTTTTAGAGAGGTTTCCACTGCCTGTGCAAGCTGATTAAGCAAACTTCTTTCGGTGATACGATCCAGCCAGTCCTGTTCTTCTTCAGGATATGAGGCAATCTCACAGACCAGATGCCCTTGTTCATCTCTGGTTTCGCAACTCACTGATAAAGGCAGCGCATGTTCTTCTACGCTGACGGCAACCTGAGCACCACTTTGGCTTAAGGTCTGAAAACCGTATTTACCTAATTTTTCGGCAAGTAAATGTGCTACATATTCCTGGGTTTCTTGACCATCCCGTGGTGTTTGGCTCTGGGTATTGGCCATGAATTTTAATTTTCGCATCGCTACTTCCAAATGGCTTTTTTCTTATATGGGTTTAGCATAAGCAATATAAACAAAACAGCCAAGCAAAAGCTTGGCTGTTTCACATAATTTTAAAAATTATTCTGATACTTGAATTGGCAGTCCTGCGATTGAGGTCAATTCTGTGAAGGTCGGGAAACTGGTTGCGACCGTTTCGGTTCCGACAATCTTGATCTGCTCCGAATTACGCAAACCGGCAATCGAAAAACTCATCGCGATACGGTGATCGTGATGCGATTCAATTTCACCACCCGTAAAGATTGGCGACCAGTCACCAGACTTGCCCTTACCTTCAATGATGATGCCATCGTCCGTTGGGGTACAGTCGATGCCCATGGTTTGAAGACCGTCGGCCATCACTTGAATACGATCCGATTCTTTTACGCGAAGCTCGGCAGCACCGGTCAGGATGGTTTGACCTTCGGCACATGCAGCCGCAATGAATAGCGCCGGGAATTCATCAATTGCCAATGGCACCTGATCTTCCGGCATATGAATGCCTTTTAAGGTACGTGTACCACGGATACGAATATCGGCAATCGGTTCACCGCCTGCAATACGCTCGTTTTCAACTGTAATGTCCGCACCCATTTGCTTGAGGATTTCGACCACACCAGTACGGGTCGGGTTAATGCCAACTGCTTCAAGGGTCACATCCGAGTTTTCAGTAATGGCCGCACCGACCATAAAGAAAGCAGCAGAAGAAATATCTGAAGGCACCTGAATATTGGTTCCAACCAGCTTTCCGCCACCTTGCAGTGAAATTCGATTACCTTCGGTTTTCACTTCATAACCAAAGGCACGTAGCATACGTTCAGTATGGTCGCGTGTTGGTTCTGGTTCAGTCACCGAAGTTTCACCTTCTGCCCATAGACCTGCAAGTAAAATCCCTGATTTCACCTGAGCAGAGGCCATTGGCAAATCGTACTGAATCCCTTTCAGGTTTTGGTTGCCGGTGATGGATACAGGTGGCGTACCTCGCTCACCAGTGGTCTGAATTTGCGCACCCATTTCACGTAAAGGCTTGGCAATACGCTCCATTGGACGCTTGGATAAAGATGCGTCACCAGTCATGACTGAATCAAATTTCTGTGCTGCTAGCATACCCGACAGCAAACGCATTGAAGTGCCTGAGTTGCCCATATAAATGGCAGACTGCGGCGCTTTTAAGCCTTGCATGCCAACACCATGAATGGTGACTTCACCATTTTTAGGGCCTTCAATGCTGACTCCCATATCACGGAAAGCTTGCAGTGTCGCTAGAGCATCCTCACCTTCCAAAAAGCCGGTCACATGTGTGGTACCTTCTGCAATCGCACCAAACATGATCGAGCGATGTGACACAGATTTGTCACCTGGCACGGTAAATTTACCCTGAAATTTCTTGGCACCCGGCTGAATGGTAAATTGTTGTGTCACTTTATTTTTCTCCATGAAAGGTTTCTTGGCGAGCATATGGTTGAAATGCTGGCGAGCTGCCTGCGCATGACCCAATAAGCCCATCAATGCGTGGGAATCTTCATCTTCAATCAATTTGCGAATAATCGCGAGCTGCTGTTCAAAGCCATCAACAGCATTCAGAACTGCTTTTTTGTTGGCAAAAAAGATGTCATGCCACATTTGTGGATCGCTAGCGGCAATTCGCGAGAAATCCCGGAAGCCACCGGCAGCATAACGAAATATATCTAAATTGTCTTCACGCTTGGCCAATTGCTCAACCAAGTTGAATGCCATGAGATGCGGAAGATGACTGGTATGCGCCAGCACTTCATCGTGCTTGTCGACATCCATACAAATCACTTCGGCTTTCGCCGCTTGCCACAGCTGAATCAGTTTATCGACGGCCCAGTCTGCACTGCTTGGCAGTGGCGTCAAGATCACCTTGTGATTGGCAAATAAATCAACTTTACCTGCATGCACCCCGGTATGCTCGGCACCTGCAATCGGATGGCCCGGTACAAAACCTTCAGGCAGTTCATCGCCAAAAACCGCTTTCGCTGCATCGACCACATTACCTTTGGTACTACCCACATCAGTAATAATGGTATTGGCAGATAAATAAGGCTTGATGGCTTCCAGCACCTTTTGCGTGGCACGCACCGGTAATGCAAGCACTACCAGATCAGCACCTTTGACCGCTTCCACAGGATCTGCATAGCCTTCGGAAATCAGGCCAAGAGATTTAGCATCTTCCAAAGTCTTTTGTGAACGTGTCGATGCAACAATGTCATTGGCCAAATGCTCAGCTCGAATGACACGCGCCAGACTTGAACCAATCAGTCCAAGCCCGATAAATGCAACTTTTTCAAACAGTGGCTGCGACATGGTTTAAGCTTTTGCCTCTAAACCGAGTACTTTAGCCAATGCGCTTAAGAATTTCGCATTTTCTGCTTCAGTACCAATCGATACACGAATGTGATTAGAAATACCGACCGGACGCACAATCACCCCTTGCTTAAGCAAACCATTGAAGGTTGCTGATGGGTCTGCTTGTACATCTACCAGAATAAAGTTGGCACGTGAAGGTACATAGTTAAGACCCAAAGCCTTAAAGCCAGCCTCAAGTTGCGCCATACCGGCTTTATTCACTTCACGAGAACGCGCGATAAAATCTTCATCTTTCAGTGCAGCCACCGCAGCCACCATCGCAAGATGGTTGACATTAAATGGTTGACGAATACGGTTCAGGTAATCTGTCACTTCAACTGAAGCCAGAGCAAAACCAACACGTAGTGCAGCCAAACCATAACACTTCGACAAAGTACGGCTAACGATCAGGTTTGGATATTGCGCAAGGAATTTCAAGCTGTTGAAGTTTTCCGGGAAATATTCAACATACGCTTCATCCAGAACCACAATCACATTGGCAGGAACTTTTTGCATGAAAGCTTCAAATTCAGCTTCTTCGAACCAGGTTCCAGTTGGATTGTTCGGGTTTGCAATGAAGACGAGTTTGGTATTGTCTTGAATTGCAGCCGCCATTGCTTCCAAGTCATGCGAGAAGCCTTTTGCTGGTACTTCGATCGCTTGTGCATTAATGGCTTGAGTTACCAATGCATAAACTGCAAAAGCATGCTGGCTATACACCACCGAATCATTTTCTGAAACGAATGCACGGGCAAACATTTCCAGTAAGTCGTTTGAACCATTCCCTAAGGTAATCTGATCATGATTAAAACCAAACTGGGTTTTGATCTGATCTTTCAGGATAAAACCACCACCATCCGGATAACGGCCAATTTCAGCAATTTCCGCAGCTACCGCTTCTTTGACTTTATCTGAACAACCTAGCGGGTTTTCATTTGAAGCCAGTTTGACGATATCGGTAAGCCCCAACTCGCGCTCAAGTTCACTGATTGGCTTACCCGGTTGATATGGCTTTAATTTTGAGATGCCTGAATTGGCTGGAACAAACGACATTTTAGACTTCCAATTTTAGGTATAAAACAGTGGTCAGCATCCTCGCCCTGACCACGGATAGCTGACTTAAAGTACAGCTGCAGGATATGAACCGAGCACGCGAACTTCTTTGACCAAAGGACGAATTTCTTCAATGGCTGCTTTCACGTGTTCCTGCTCAATATGGCCTTCAAGATCAATAAAGAACACATAAGCCCATTTTTCAGGAAGTGCAGGACGCGTCTCAATACTGGTCAGACTGATATTGTGCTTGGCAAATGGCGCCAGAATTTCCAGCAAAGCCCCGGCACGATCATGTGCTGAAATCAGTAATGAAGTCTTGTCATTACCACTTTGCGGCACTTTTTCACGACCAATCACCAAGAAGCGTGTGGTATTTTCAGGATTGTCCTCGATATTGCTATGCATGATTTCGAGATCATAAATGCTCGCGGCAATTTCAGAGGCAATCGCGGCAGAATGCCATTCATTACGAATACGGCGCGCTGCTTCTGCGTTGGAGCTTAAAGCGACACGTTCCACACCCGGATAATGGGCATCCAGCCACTTACGGCATTGTGCCAAAGTCTGCTGATGCGCATAAATCTGCTTGATGCTGTCTTTACGGGTATTTTCAGAAATCAGGAACTGATGGTGAATCGGTAATTCAACTTCGCCAATTACATTCAGGTTCGATGTTTTAAAACAGTCCAAAGTATGGTTGACCACGCCTTCAGAAGAATTTTCTACCGGCACCAGACCATAATGGGCACTGCCCGCTTCCACGTCACGGAAAACTTCATCAATGGTCGGTAAAGGACGAACCACAGCATCATGACCAAAGTGCTTGAGTACCGCAGAATGGGTATAAGTCCCGACTGGGCCAAGGAAAGCAATGCTTTGCGGAGCTTCAAGTGCAAGACAGGCCGACATGATTTCACGGAACAGACGCGCCATGGTGGTATCAGACAATGGCCCTTCATTACGTTCCATGACATTACGCAAAACCTGAGCTTCACGTTCTGGGCGGTAAAACAGCGGATTCTCTTCTGAGGCAAACTTTGCTTTTGCCACAGCTTCAGCCAAACGTGCCCGACGGTTAATCAATTGCTGAATTTGCTGATCAACAGAATCGATATCTTCACGAATTTTTACCAAATCAAGAGAAGTCGTGGTGTTTTGATCGTCGTTGATCATTGTTCTGTCGCCCTTCATAAACCTTATCTGTTCAGTATAACAATAGTGAGCTTTCAAATGTTACGCAATATGACATTGGTAGATTAAGTCTTAAAAACATACAGTTGATTTTAACCGTTTATCGCTTTTGGTCATATCTAGTAACATTTACTTCAGCTTTTCTGCTTGATTTACATTATTAAATTGTAAACTTTGCCTGTCCATATTAACTGATTTTAAGGAAGATGAAATATCACTATTTCTTAATCTATATAGCGGTTTTAAGCATAAGAAAATTAAAATAATTGCTTTGCAAACGTCATTTTTGAACCATTCATATCTAAGATAGATTTCACAATAAAATGCACACTCTGCAACACCATTTTTATCGACTTCTCTTTGATTTCACTTATTTTTTACATTAAATCACTACTCCATTACAAAGCAGAGACGATTTTTTAACCAATCATAGATAGTCTAACTTAAAACAAGCGTTTGGGTGTCAGTCATGCCAAAAAGAATAGCTGTACTTTTGACGAATAATTTTGAAGATCAGGAATATCTTGAACCCGTTGCGGCCTTGCTTGAAGCAAAGCATAGCATCTGTAATATTGAGTTTAATGCAGGAAACGTGGTCTATGGTCTGCATGGCTGTTCTGCAGTGACGATTGACCGGGGCATCGAACAAATCAGTATTGATGATTTTGATGCCTTGCTGATTCCTGGCGGTGAATCTGCAGTTTCCTTATCTACCGATCTCCGGGTGCTGCAGTTTATTCAGGCTTTTAATCAAGCCAAGAAAACCATCTTTAGTTTATGTGATGCATCATTATTACTATGTGAAGCAGATGTGCTAAAAAATCGAATTATTACCAGTATTCGCGCGCATGCCAGTCGCGTACAACGTGCCGGTGGCACGTATTATGATGCAGAACTGGTGAATGACAATAATCAGTTGATTTCATCGCGTCTACCCAATGATTTACCCATTTTTATTCATGAATGTTTGGATGTCTTAAAATCATAAAGTCTTAAAAAATATTTCCCATCTTGGCTATGTTCTCCCCCTATAAAAAAGAGTCCTTCGGGACTCTTTTTTTATGGTTGAGCTATTAACGTCCTAACAGACCGCGTGCCACGATCTCTTTCATGATTTCATTGGTACCCCCATAAATCCGCTGGATCCGCGCATCAACGAAGAAACGTGAAATTGGATATTCAGTCATATAGCCATAACCCCCAAATAATTGCAGGAGATTGTCCGCGATTTTCATCTGCATATCGGTAGAAAAGCTTTTCAATGCTGCTGCAGTTTCTACATCCAGCTTCCCTTGCATATAAAGCTCAAGATTCTGGTTATAAAAAGCTGCGGTCGCCAATTCATCAATTTTCGCTTGCGCAAGCACAAAACGGGTATTCTGGAATTGGCCGATGGCCTGACCAAAAGCCTGACGCTCTTTCACATATTGTGTAGTCACATCAATAGAGCCACGAATAGCGCCTAAAGCGGTGGCAGCAATGGCGGTACGCTCACGCGGCAATTCCTGCATCAGGTAAGCAAATCCCTGTCCCGGCTGACCCAGTAATTGCTCCTTTGGCACTTTAACATTGTCGAAGAACAGCTCAGACGTATCCTGAGCATGCAGGCCAATTTTGTCCAGATTGGTGCCTTTTTTAAAGCCTTCCAGATGAGTATCAACCAGCAGCAATGAAACGCCTTTGGCGCGGGCTTGCGGATCAGTTTTGACGGCAAGCACCACCAAGTCAGCATGCTGACCATTGGAAATAAAGGTTTTTGAGCCATTTAACAGATAATATTCATCCTGCAAGATAGCGCTGGTGCGCATGGCTTGTAAATCTGAACCTGCGCCTGGCTCGGTCATACCGATCGCACCGACCACTTCACCGGTCACCATTTTTGGTAACCAGTATTTTTTCTGTTCTTCGGTACCGATATGCAGGATATACGGTGCTGCAATATCGGAATGACAAGACAGACCTGTGGCAATGGCACTGTATCCGGCACGTGCAGATTCTTCGATCAACATCAATGAATAATCGGTCGGCACCCCATAGCCACCATATTCTTCCGGAACATCGACACACAAGAAGCCATTTTCACCGAGTGCATTCCAGACTGAACGCGGCATCAGACCTTCACGTTCCCACTGGTCATAGTATGGTGCGACATGTTCGTTCATAAAGCGTTTAAAATTATCGCGGAATAATTCTAGATCGGCATCGTAGGCAAGCATTCTATTGTCCTTGTTGTTTATCATTTGAGTTTCCTTTTCACAGACTATCGACTTTCATGCTCCCTGTCATGTGCCGGCATTCATCTTTTTACTAACTTCACAGTCAATAAAAAAGGGAAGCCGAAGCTTCCCTTTTAGACACGAAAGACAGACTCAAACTTAGTGAGCGTTATTTCCTTCTTGCGCCATTTTTTCATCAATTTCTGCAGGATTTGCTAAAGCATAGTTCAGCTTGTCCATATCTAACTGGCCAACCCATTTCGCAACCACTAAAGTCGCCAAAGAGTTACCAACCAGATTGGTCAAGGCACGAGCTTCAGACATGAAACGGTCAATACCGAGAATCAAGGCCAGACCTGCAACAGGAATATTACCTACGGCAGCCAAGGTTGCCGCCATCACAATAAAGCCTGAACCAGTCACACCTGCCGCACCCTTAGATGAGATCAGAAGTACCAGAAGCAGGGTAATTTGATGAGACAAATCAAGTTGCGTATTGGTCGCTTGTGCAATGAAGATCGCAGCCATCGTCAAGTAAATCGACGTACCATCCAGGTTAAATGAGTAACCAGTTGGAATCACCAGACCTACTACCGACTTCTCGGCACCGGCAAGTTCCAGTTTCTTCAACATACGTGGTAATACTGACTCTGAAGATGACGTCCCCAGTACAATCAGAAGTTCTTCGCGAATCAGGCGGATCATCTTCATGATGCTGAAACCAGCAAAACGCGCAATTGAGCCCAATACGATGAAAATAAATAGTACACAGGTGATATAGAAACAAATGATCAACTGTGCCAGCTGAGCAAGAGAACCAATACCATATTTACCAATTGTAAATGCCATCGCACCAAATGCACCGATTGGAGCAAGTTTCATCACCATGTTCACGATGTTGAAGAATACATGTGAAATCTGGTCAATGAGTTTCAGGACTGGCTTGCCTTGATCACCCAGCTTATGCAGTGCGAAACCAAAAATGATCGCGAACAATAGAACTTGCAGAATTTCGCCTTCCGCAAATGCGCCCACAACCGTATTTGGAATGATGTTCATCAGGAAGTCGATAGTCGATTGTGACTCACCTGAAGCGACATATTTACTGATGCCAGTGGTATCCAGTGAAGCAGGATCAACGTTCATGCCCACACCAGGCTTGACGATGTTAATCACGACCAGACCGATGACCAAAGCAATCGTGGATACGATCTCGAAGTAAAGTAAAGCCACACCACCAGTTTTACCGACTGATTTCATGCTTTCCATACCTGCAATACCGCTGACCACGGTACAGAAAATCACAGGTGCGATAATCATTTTAATCAGACGGATAAATGCATCACCAAGCGGTTTAAGCTGTTCGCCCAAGCCAGGGACATGCTGTTCTACGCCATTGATAATTTGCGTACCACTAGGCGAAAAATGCCCGACCAGAATACCTGCGATAATGGCCACAATCACTTGAAAATACAGTGACTTATAAATTGGTTGTTTCGCCATAATAAATCTACTTGAACGATATCAAAAATAAGAAAGACCATTTTGAGAAATATACTGACCTCTTCATCCCTTCTCAGGATGAACCGGATCAAGTCTCAAAAGGCTCAAGAGAATGTTCAAAAATGATAATCAGCCATGCATTGAATCTGACACTCAAGTATCAGACCAAAGTATTAAATGGGAGAAAGAGATTAAGAAAAATTAAACAGACTCTAAAAATTGCCTAAATTTTACCGAATATTCAGACTAAATGTGCATAACTTATTATGCGCTTGTTTATGTTTTAACCAGAATAGATTAGACATTAGTCGATAATCAGATTTAACTGATTGTTTTACGTATACTGAAATGTTTATGGATTTTCACCCTCTCCCTTGACATTAATATTTTCTGCAAGCTGTAAAAAGTTATGAATACCAAAAGAAATATTTATAAAGATTTCGAACATCCCTTTGCCCAATATGTACGCATTGTGGGTAAAGGGAAAAATGGCGCCCGCTCTCTCAGCTATGATGAAGCCTATCAAGCCTTTAGCATGATTTTAAAAAATGAAGTGCTGGATGTGCAGTTAGGTGCATTCTTGATGTTATTGCGGGTCAAGGAAGAATCTGTAGATGAGTTGGCCGGTTTTGTACAGGCGACACGGGATCAGCTGAATTTCAAAAAACTGGATGTCGATCTGGACTGGTCTTCATATGCAGGCAAACGCAAACATTATCCATGGTTTATTCTGGCAGCCCTGACACTGGCCAAGCATGGTTATAATATTGTGATGCATGGTGCCTCGGGCCATACCATGAACCGCGTTTACACCGAACAGGTGCTGACTTACTTAGGCTATCCAATCTGTCAAAATGATGCCGAGGTTGAACAGCAGCTACAACAACAGCATTTTGCTTATATCCCGCTAGAAGTGATTTCTCCAATTCTGGCGGACTTGATTACGCTGCGTAATGTCATGGGGCTACGCTCCCCAATTCATACCTTGGCGCGTCTGATCAATCCGTTTAATGCCAAAGCGACCCTGCAAGCAATTTTCCATCCGGCTTATCGTGGTTCGCATCAGCAAGCGGCTTTCCGCTTAGGCTATAAAAACAGCGCAGTGATTAAAGGTGAAGGCGGCGAATTCGAGCGTAATCCGGATGCCAAAACGCTTATCTGTGGCATTAAAGATGGTGAACTATATGAGCATGAACTGCCGAAACTAACTGACTACCGCAGTCCGATTGAAGAAGAACTGGATCTGGCGCTATTTAAAGCTGTCTGGGACGGTCAGCAAAGCCATGATTATGGCGAGATTGCAGTGATAGAAACTATGGGCATTGCGCTATATACCATGGGCGTGTGTGACAGCTTTGAAGCTGCGATGCAAAAAGCCAAAACCTTATGGGTGAATCGCCACACGGTTTAATCTTTATAGTATAAAGAAAAAAAGCATTGTTAATCACTTAACAATGCTTTTTTTAATTGTATTGCTATTGGCTGGGAATTAAGCCTTAAACAAAACGAATCGGCTTGAATTCTGGTTCATTTTTGTGATGATCATCATCACATTCCTCACCCTCTTCTTTAGTACCGCGATCGATATAACCGCTGCGCTCATTTTCAGGCAGGTTTTTCATTTCCCAGGCATACACTGCCTGCATACAGGTCTGACGCTGTTCTGGTGTCAAGGCTACACCGTTTGGCCACTTTCCAATTTCGACTGCTGTTCTTAGACGTTCAACAATCTCAGGATTGAGTACGGCAAGCATTTGTTCAATATTCATGATTTAATCCTGCTTAAAATAATCAAAGTCCTGATTCCACCCCAGTTTGGTTCGACAGGCATTATAAAAGTCATAACCCGGTGGATGCAGAAGATTCAGTTTAAAGGGATGCTTGCGAATATGGACGCTATCGCCCACATTCAAAGACACACTGTGTTGTCCATCCGCACTAACCATCGGCAGTACGCGATTTTCACGAATCAGTAATTTAATTTCACTATGTCCACCGACCACAATCGGGCGTGAAGACAAGGTATGCGGATGCATCGGTACCAAGGCAATCGCATCCATACTTGGATGTACAATCGGGCCACCACCAGAAAGCGCATAAGCCGTAGAACCAGTCGGCGTAGAGACTATCAGGCCATCGCTGTGCTGACGATAGACATATTGTCCATCAATATTCAGTTCAAAATCGATCATATGTACCGATTTCCCTGAATGTAGCACCACATCATTTAGAGCAATGGCATCGTAAATCACTTCACCTTTGGAGCGAATTTCGACTTCGAGTAAAAAGCGTCGCTCAGTCTGAAAGTCACCCTTTAATACCTGATCCAGCTTGAATATCACTTCAGTCGGCTTGATATCCGTTAAAAACCCCAGACGACCACGGTTAACCCCGATCACCGGGGTATTGTACTTGA
Source organism: Acinetobacter sp. CIP 64.7 (assembly GCF_000369745.1). Classification (GTDB taxonomy): domain Bacteria; phylum Pseudomonadota; class Gammaproteobacteria; order Pseudomonadales; family Moraxellaceae; genus Acinetobacter; species Acinetobacter fasciculus. The sequence goes on from NZ_KB850178.1 coordinate 324,282, forward strand.
CCAAGGCGCGTGCTGCATGTAATAGCGAGCCGTCACCGCCCACGACAATCACCAGATCCACCACCTCACCCAATAAGGCACGACTGACGGTTTGGGTATTTTGATAGGGAACAAGTTCAGCTGTCGCTGCATCAAAAACTGGGTGTAGGCCTAAATTGAGAAGATGATCGTGAATAAGGCATAAGGTTTCAACCACCGACGATTTATCAGGACGTCCTATTAACCCGATATTTCGAAAGGTCTTATGGGAAATTTGCACCAGTGTCGTCGCTCCGCTACGAATCCTGCTTATCATAACATTAAGCTATACCTGGATGACAATTTATAACAGTGCTTCATAGGTAGGAAATTATTTGAAATATATTCGAATTAAGGAGAAATTGTGGGGTTTCATTTTAATTTTAAGCGCATTTCTTGATTAAATATTGCAAAATAATGAAAAGCTTCGCATGATTAGCACAATTTCACAGGATCTTATAAGTATTTATGAAATCTGAACGTGGCATGGGGTTTCTTGCCTTAATTTTTTCTATTATTGTCATTTCTATCTTTGTAGCATTTAGTATCTATTTGATTAGATTAGACAATATTGTACGCGACAAGTTTGAAGGTCAGCGCTGGGATATTCCGGCCAAGGTCTTCGCACGTCCGATGGAAGTGTACGTGAATGCCCCAGTCAGCCTGCAGGATTTCCAACAAGAATTAAAATTACTCGGTTATAAAAATTCGGATAGTTATACTAAATCAGGCAACTTTGTCACCACGGGTAATACCCTGTATGTGCATACACGCGGCTTTGATTTTGGTGACCGGGTTGAACCGGAACAAATATTGAAAGTCAGTTTCAGCGGTGAACAGATTGCAGAAGTCAGCGCAACCAAACCGTCTTCAAGCGGGATTGCGCGTTTAGAACCTTTATTAATTGGTGGGATTTATCCGCAGCATAACGAAGACCGTGTGCTGATCAAGCTAAATAAAGTGCCTAAGCCCTTGATCGAAGCGCTGATCGCGACCGAAGACCGTAAGTTCTATGAGCATCATGGGGTTTCACCGCGTGGTATTGCACGTGCCGTAGTCAGCAATATTACCGGTGGTAAACGTCAGGGTGGCTCAACCTTGACCCAGCAGCTGGTCAAAAATTTCTATTTAACCCCTGAGCGCACCTTAAAACGTAAAGTGAATGAAGCCTTTATGGCGATGCTGATTGAATTGCATTATGACAAGAATGAAATTCTAGAAGCTTATCTGAATGAGGTAAATCTCGGCCAGAATGGTAACTACTCCATTAATGGTTATGGTCTGGCATCGCAGTTTTATTTTGGCCTGCCACTGCGTGAACTGAATATTTCCCAGCAAGCATTTTTGGTGGGTTTAGTCCAAGGACCGAGTCTATACAATCCATGGCGCAATCCTGAAAGTGCGAAAAAACGCCGTGATATCGTCCTGAATAATATGCTGGTGATGGGCTATCTGACTCAGGAACAATATGAAAAAGAAACCGCACGTCCGTTAAATGTCATTTCAAAACCGACTTTAGGCCCTGCCCGCTTCCCGGATTTTCTGGATATTGTACGTCGTCAATTACGCACAGATTATCAGGAAACCGATCTGACCAATCAGGGTCTGCGAATTTTCACTACTTTAGATCCTTTGGCCCAAACCAGAATTCAGGACAGCTTTAAAGAGACGGTGGCGCGTTTAAGCAAATCCAATCCGGGTCGCCTGAAAGATTTACAGGGTGCGGTATTGGTATCGCATCCGGAAAATGGTGAGCTGGTGGCCGCACTAGGTTCTACTCAAGATTTTACCGGCTTTAACCGTGCAGTCGATGCCAAGCGTCAAGTCGGTTCCCTATTAAAGCCTGTGATTTACCTGAGCGCACTAGAATCGAACCGTTATCACTGGGCGAGCCCGATTGAAGACAGTGAAATCAGCATTAAGAGTGATGGCAAAACCTGGACGCCGAAAAACTATAGTGGTCGCGGACATGGTGTCATTCCAATGTCACAAGCACTATCGCAATCCTATAACCTGTCTACTGTGCGTTTAGCACAAGAATTTGGCCTGTCTACCTTTATTAATCATCTGAAAAAATTTGGTGTAACTTCAGATATTCCATCTTATCCGTCGATTTACTTGGGTGCGGTAGATATGTCCCCGATGGAAGTGATGAACATTTACGGCAACTTTGCTACAGGCGGCTTTAAATATCCAACTAAAGCCATCCGCTCTGTGGTGGATGCCAACGGCCGCTCTCTGGATCGTTATAGCCTGAGTGTACAACCGACTATTGATCCTGCTTCCGCTTATGCCCTGAATTATGGCTTACAACAGGTCATGTCGAATGGTACAGGCCGTGCAGCCTATAACAGCTTGCCACGCAGTCTGAATCTTGCCGGTAAGTCCGGTACCACGAATGACAGCCGTGACTCATGGTTTGCCGGATATTCAGGTAATTATATGACCGTGGTCTGGCTCGGTCTGGATGACAATAAAGTCACTGGCTTGACCGGTTCATCGGGTGCCCTGCCCGTTTGGACCAATGTCATGAAACAGTTGCGCCAGAAACCGGTGAATCTGCCACAGCCGAATGAAATCGAATGGCATTGGCTAGATCGTCATACGGGTTTGTTGTCTGCACAAGGCTGTGAAGGCGCCATGTATATCCCGATTTCGCGTCATGCCCTGCCAAATCAGGCGACTGCCTGCGGCATCTCGCACTATGCGACGGAACCTTATGATATTGATTCAGAACCTGCGCCATCTGATGCTGAACAGGATGATATGAGTCGCTACATACAAGAAAGTGAAACAGAAATAGAACGCGATCTTGAGAGCGAAACCCGTATTATCGCCAGTGGAAGTTATAGCCATTAATTGAGTCTATGTTTATGTTAAGAAAAATCCTCCCTGGTTTGCTCATCCTCAGTCTGGTGGGCTGCCAAAGTATCTCTGAGCCAGAAAAGCCAGTTACCCCAGTCAAGCCTGCGACGGAAAAACCTAAGGCAAAAACGCCAGACAGCGTAGTGATTACGCCTTATGACCGTCCTGACATCAAACGTCAGAAAATTGTCATTCCTGAACAGAAGCCGAAAAGCCAAAAGTTTGATGATGGCCGTAATCTGCCGGCTTTCAAGAGTCTGATGCAGCAAACCCAGCAGGCCTATACCAAGCAGCAGTTCGCTCAAGCTGAAGCGTCTGCAACTCAGGCACAGCGACTGGCCCCTCAGGCACCGGAAACCTATTTATACTTGGGTATGATTGCTAACCGTAAAAATCAGCCAGCAAGCGCCGATGCTTTTGCCTTACGTGGCCTGAGTTATGCACAATCTAGTGCCATGAAAAAGCAGCTTTGGCAAGTGCGCCTTAAATCTGCTCAGTTGCGGAAAAATGCCAAAGCGATTCAGCAAGCTCAACAGGCATTGAAAAAGCTTTAAGATAATTTTCCATAGAAACTGACTTACCAATAGAAAATTTATTTTATAAATAAAGTGTTTAAATATAGCGAATGCCGGCAATGCCATAAGCGTGCTGGCTTTTTGCATACTCAAGCTCATCAGCCTTCATTCCACCCAAAGCAAAAACCGGAATCTGTACCTGCTCTGCCATTTGCTTGAATTGCTCCCAGCCTAGCGCAGGCGTGTCCGGATGCGTTGCGGTCGCCAGTACCGGACTCAGCAAGGCTGCTTCACAACCGATCTGTTCTGCATGCATTAAAGCACTCAGGTCATGACAGGCTGCCAGATAACGATAACCAGATTTCAATTCACCTTGTTTCAAGTCCATCAATTGAATCTGTTTTAGATGAATCGTACGAATCGTCTGCTGCTGCAATTCATTCAGTTGTGACCAAAGCTGCTGATTAATGATTAACTTGGAGAGTTGATCTACCGGATATTGCTGTAATTGCATGATCCGTTCAGGCGTTGCTTCCACGCGCCAATACAACATTTGATCTGTATCCAGACTTGATAAGATATCCAGATCCTCAGCAATCTTGATGCGCTGCGGCCATTGCAGCTTTTGAATCATGGACTGATTGGCTTTCGGGAAATTCAGCTGACCAGGTTCTTCCCGGCTATACCAACGCCAAGGCTGTTTGATTTCAGCCAGTTGAGTAGGCTGTACTGAAGCATGAAAAATATGCAAATTGACGATGAGATCTTCATATTCATGAGAAATAAAATCAGAAGCATGCCAGCGTTCGATATCAACCCCGACCTCTTCAATCACTTCGCGGCGGCAGGCTTCGACTGGTAATTCGCCCTGTTCAACTTTTCCGCCTGGAAATTCATATTTATTGCCCTGATGCTGCTTGGCCTCACGCCAGCCGACTAGAACCTGATTTTGATAAAATAAAAGCGCAATTGCGACATGAATTGTAGCTTTAGTCATGATGTACAGAACCGGTAAAGTTTTACAGATTGTAAGCAAATTAGAGTTTTTTATAAATTGCTCAATATTTCGTTGACAGATCTATTCGATAATGATTATCATTTAAATCAATCCAAAACACACCACGGAGTCGACGGAATGAACGCCCCATTTAGCCTATTCACCCGTAACAATGATACTCACCATGCCTTGCCAATGCTGCACTCCAACAATCTGTTTGCACTGGGTCGTGAAATCCGGATCATGCATGCCGGCGAAGAATACCGCTTGCGCCTGACCCGCAACAACCGTCTTATTCTGACCAAATAATTAAAACAATCTAAAATAACAAACGTGGGAAGCAGCAGTATGAATCAGCGCATACTGCTTTTTAATCTTCTAATCATGAGATTTTGCCATCAGGCTCAAAACTCAATGACACTTTAAGTCCACCCAAGTCCGACGGCGCATAGTCAATTTTAGCTGCATGCAGTGCCATAATTTTCTGGCAAATGGACAGGCCTAAACCCGAACCCTGAGTTCGCGTACCCAAAGCCCGATAAAAACGTTCACCTAAACGTTCCAGTACCTCATCAGCAATCCCCTCTCCTGAGTTTTCAATCAGTAACTGTATCTGATGCTGCTCAATAACTGTTCGGATCTCGACCTGTCCCTGTTGCGGCGTATAACGGATCGCATTGTCGACCAGATTGCGAATACAACTAAAAATCAGTTCTGGATTCGCTTCGATCACAGCATCCTCAAGTTTTAGATTCCAATGAATGTCTTTTTCTTCTGCAAAAGGCTGCAAGGCCTGCAAAGCCTCCTGAACCAGATTCTTAAGATTAATCGTTTGCGTTGCTAATTGCCCTGTTCGCTCCGGATCGAGTCGTGCCAGCAAGAGTAAATTTTCCAGCACCTGCGTACCGCGGTTGACATCATTTTGGATCAACTGTAATGCCTGAGGGAGCTGTGCATCATCTTGATATTTGCGTTTTAAAACCTGTAGCCGCATTTGAATCGCAGACAGTGGCGAACGCAGCTCATGTGAAGCATCTGCAGTAAAGCGCTGTTCAGCAGCCAGTGATTTCTCCAGCCGGCCGAGCATGGCATTCAGCTGACGAATGATCGGTTGCAGTTCAGTGATTTCAGGGTCAGGTGTTTTAATAGGACTCAGATCCTGAGCAGTCTTGGAACCAATCGCGCGGGAAATCTTGTTTAATGGCCGTAACTGGCGTCTGATCGCAACACGCAAAATCAGCCATTGCACTAGCCATAAGATGAATAAGATCCCGGCAAAGCCCAAGGTGGTTTGCCAGAGTTCATCGAAACGTACTGAAAGTGGCTGTACGATTTTGACCTGAAGGTCGTCATCTTCCGCAGTCAGAATACGGATAAAATGGCCATTTTCATAAGCAAACTGGAAGCCGTTGTTCTGTGCTTTTGGAATGGGATTAATTAATTCATCATCAATCGAAGTTGTCAGTACCTGCTGATCCAGCAACAAGGCATACTGGATATCGAACTGTTCACTGAGTTCATCGACCTGGGCGTCTTTGGCCTGGGTCACATCGCCAAGCAGCAACTCAGAAATCTGCTCCATTAATTCATCATGCAGCTGACTGGCTTGATAACTGGAAATTCCCAATAACAGCAGCCAGGCCAATATTCCAGCCAATATCGAACTGAACAGCGCATGTTTGATCAGTTTAGTTTGCAAGGAAATAGCAGCTGACATAGGTTTATACCTCAGCCTTATGCATGCGATAGCCCAGACCGCGAATAGTCTTGATCATCTGGCTGCCGATTTTTTTACGCAGCTGATAGATAAATACTTCAATGGCATTACTTTCAATTTCATCACCCCAAGCGTACAGCGATTCTTCCAGCTGTTCACGGGTGACAATATGTTCAGGCTGCTGCATCAGCTTGTATAGAATTTGAAATTCCTTCGCAGTCAGATTCACAGCTTGACCTTCTTTAGTCAGGGTTTTGGCTTGAGTATCCAGACTGAGATCCTGCCAGAGCAGGATATGATTCGGTGTTTGCTGCTTCTGTCTGAGCTGGGCACGTACCCGGGCCGAAAGTTCTTCCAGACTAAAAGGTTTGACCAGATAATCATTCGCGCCTAAATCCAGACCTTCAACCCGGTCATCAATACTGTCTTTGGCCGTAATAAAAATCACCGGCGTATCTTGCTGTTGGCTGCGCAAACTTTTCAAAATCTCGTCTCCAGTGGCATTCGGCAGGCCGCGATCCAGCAAAATGCAGTCATATTGATGCTGTTCAATCGCCAGGATCGCATGATCACCGCGCTCTACCCGATCAATCACATAACCATCCATTTCCAGCCAGGTCTGGATACTGTCTGCCTGAGACTGATCATCTTCTGCCAAAAGAATACGCATATTCTGCTCCGTTTGCTTCCTTGTTCTATCTTGCCCTGAAAAAGCAGCAGACTCAAAAAAACCACATGCTTTTTGGTAACTTGCATGTGGTTTTTTGTTGCTATGTTCAAACTGATTTCAGCAAATCAGGCGATATTAGAAGCGAACCTGATCAACCTCAATTTCAACACGTTTTGCCGGTTTATAATCAATGTCGATTTCACCTGTGATGATTACCGGTGTTTTGGCTGAAATCGGTTTGCCTTGCCAAAGTTCGTCATCAATCTCAACCGTAATGGTGCCTGTACTGTCGCGGAACTGGTATTTTTCATCACCGACTGCTTTCACGACATAACCTTTGAGCTGAACTTTGCTGTCATCTTTCATGGCCAGTGCCTGTTTGACTGTAGTCGATTTAGCAAAAGCGGCCTGATTCACAGCCGTGTCACTACTTGCTATCGTAGCTGTCGCGATAGAACCCATCAATGCAGCTGCCAAAACCGTATTTATCATCATTTTCATCGCAGTTACCTCTTTAAAGTCTTGCCTTGTTTCGATGATGCTATTAAAACAGCCAAACATGAATTGAATCTTAAGATTGCTTCATTTTCAAAATTAATTTAAGGGCACCACTCTCAGGACTTCTTCAAGCGTGGTCACACCTTCCAGAATCTTGCGCGCCCCGGCAATTCTGAGCGGCTCTACGCCTTCTTTTTTCGCCTGCTGACGCAGCTGGTTCAGGTTAGCATCCGCACCAATCAACTGTTTGGTGGTCAGACTCAGTGGCATAAACTCATAAATCCCGATACGGCCTTTATAGCCGGTATGCCGACATTCTTCACAGCCTACCGCCTTAAAGACAAATTCCGGTCGCGGCAAAGGATAATCGGCTGCCAGATGCTGCCACTCCTGCTCGTTCAGGAAACTTTCCTGTTTGCAGTGTGGACACAGCTTACGAACCAAACGTTGAGCCAGAACACCCAAGATGGTTGCTGCTGTCAAAAATGGCTGTACGCCTAAATCATGCAGACGGGTCAGACTCGACGGCGCATCATTGGTATGTAAAGTCGATAGAACCAGGTGACCGGTCAATGCTGCCTGAATCGCCATATTGGCAGTGTCCTGATCACGAATTTCTCCAACCATGATAATGTCCGGGTCCTGACGCATTAGTGCGCGCACGCCGTCAGCAAAACCGAGATCAATACCATTATTGACCTGCATCTGGTTAAAGCTAGGTTCCAGCATCTCGATCGGATCTTCAATCGTGCAGACGTTGACCTGTTCAGTCGCCAGCTGCTTCAGAGTTGAATAAAGCGTAGTAGTTTTACCGGAACCGGTCGGACCGGTCACCAGAATAATGCCATGACTATGACTGGTCAGATTGTTCCAGTCGTTGAGCAGATGACCTTCAAAACCGAGTTGCTGAAAACTTCTCACCAGCACTTCCGGATCGAAAATACGCATTACCAGTTTTTCACCAAAAGCTGTCGGTAAGGTCGACAGGCGCAGTTCAGTTTCCTGTCCTTTGGGCGTGCGGGTTTTCAGTCGGCCATCCTGTGGCTTACGTTTTTCCGCCACGTTCATTCGGCCCAGAATCTTGATTCGGGAAATGACGGCGGTCAATGTATTGGCCGGCATATTGTAAATCGTATGCAGCACCCCATCAATCCGGAAACGGATCTTGCCGGTGTCTTTACGTGGTTCCATGTGAATATCACTGGCACCTTGTTCAAAGGCAAATTGCAGCACCCAGTCCACCAGTTTGACAATATGCTGGTCATTGGCATCCGGATTCTGTGAATCACCCAATTGCAGCAAGGCTTCGACGCCCTTATTTTCCCGGTCATAGGCAGAGGATTTTTGTGAACCACTGACTGCACGACTGACCTGATAATATTCAGTAATATAACGTTGTAATTGTTCTGGATTCAGTAATACCCGTTGTATTTTTTTCGGGGAAATATTTTGCTCGAGATTCGACACCCATTCGGTTTTATAAGGCTGATCCGTGGCGATCAGAACTTTGTCTGCCTGAATTTCTACTGCCAAAATATGGTTGCGCAGTGCATATTCCTGCGACATGACATGGGTCAATGCCTGTACATCAGCTTTAAGCGGATCAATAATATAGAACATCAATCCGGTTTTTTCTGCCAGCCACTGACATAAACGGTTCAGGGTCAAAGTCGTTTGGGGATGGGACTGATCGACCAGATTAAAATTGGCAATCCACTGTAAAGGGTGCCATTTTAATTGTTCACGTTGCCGATGAGTGGTTTGTACCAGCATTCGGTCGCGTTCACTGATTTTACCGTCTTTAAAGAGTTGGTCTAGACACCATGCCGTATCCATTTCAAAGTCAAATTTCATTATTATCAGTCCCCAAACTTGCCTCCACTATAACAAGTTTTTGCAGTTTTTCGCATGCTCCCCACCTTTTGAATGTACGTTTCTATTTCAATCTCAAAAAGAAAGTAAAGAATGGATTTGATCGTTACCGCAACATTTTTAATCTATGCAAACCTGATCTCATCACATATATTTTTAAATAATCAACTCTTAGCTTGCTGAGGTCACAGATGGATCTGACTGCGGTTCCCCTGCATGCGCATTCTTTTCATGAACTGCTCACGATACTCACCTCGGCATTGGGCTGCGGCCTATTGATTGGTCTGGAGCGGGAACGACATAAACAACGTGAGCAGCAACCGAGTTTTGCCGGCTTACGTTCCTTTGCAATCTGTGCTTTATTGGGTGCACTGTGTTTCCTGTTTGGAATCGTGATTGCTGTAATAGGTGCTTTGATCGTGGGTGGTATGGTCATTTTATCCATCAAAAATCAGCCTGATGATCCGGGCATTACCACAGAGCTTGCATTTGTGATGACCTATTTTGTTGGCGCCATGTGTTTGTGGAATATTCCTCTGGCAGCCGGTCTTTCTGTGCTCTTAACCGGTATTTTGATGGCCAAACATACCATGCACAATATTGCCGGAAAATGGATTAAAGAAGCCGAATTTAGGGATGGACTATTATTACTGGCCTTAATTTTGATTGGTCTGCCGCTGACCCCTGACCGGCCTTTTTGGGGCGAAGTGCTTAATCCTTATCTTATTCTCAAATTACTGACCTTAATTTTAGTGGTACAAGCTCTGGCTCATATTGCGAAACGCTTTTTCTCGACTAAAAATGCCCTGATGCTGTCCTCCATCGCTTCCGGTTTTGTTTCCAGTACGGCGACCATCGCTCAGTTGGGCTTACAGGTCCGTAAAGGTGAAATGGATGCACGATCGAATGCCGGTGCCGCGCTGATGTCCTGTATCTCGACTATTGTGTTGCTATTGATTGTGATCGGGGGCGTATCCTGGAGCTGGCTTAAAATCCTGCTCTTGCCCTCTTTAGTTGCCGTAATCCTTCTGGCAGCCTGTGCATTTTTATTATTGCGCAAGGCAAAACCTGCGCCGAGCATGGAATCGTCAGACAGCCAGATGTTCAGCTTAAAAGAAGCTGTGATTATTGCAGTCACATTAACATTGATTCAGGCTGGAGTTTACGGACTGGAGGTCTGGCTCGGGGATGCCGGCTTACTGGCCGGGACCTTGCTCGCCTCTTTATTCGAGATTCATGCCGCGATGGCCAGTGTCGTCGTTCAAGGCGATCCTTCAAATATGCGTCTGATTTATGCCCTGCTTTTAGGTCTGGGTGCTCATGCCCTGGCCAAGTCAGCCAATGCAGCTTTGACCGGTGGCTGGAAGTTTGTCCTTTATTTTGCGCCTGTGCAGATTTTGCATATGGCAGTGTTGATTGGGGTTTTGTGGTGGAACCTATAATCTAGGAAGGAATATGCTGGATAGCAACAATTAGCACTTGCTGAGCATGAATTTTGAAATGGATATCAACATTTGCAAACTTCATCCCATATACCCGTTCTTCATCTTCCTGATATGCAGGTCTTGGATCTAAAGATAAGACAGCTTCCAGTTCCTGAATAGTCTGCACAGAAATTTTTCCATTTCCTAGTAATTGTTGCTTTTGCTGCTCCGCTTCATCGCTCCAAATGACGGTTTTACGTGGTGGTTCATCCTGTGCATAACCGCTTTGTGCTTCAATGATGGCATCCGAATATTGAATATAAGGTTTGATATCCATAATTGGCGTGCCATCGAGCAAGTCACTCCCTGTCACATACACTCGAACATGTTTGCTCACTTTTCTCACTTCTTTGAGTTTGACCACAGATAAACCAATCGGTGATGGACGATACATGCTGCGCGTAGCAAACACGCCTATTTTCTTGTTACCACCCAAACGCGGCGGACGCACTTGTGGACGAAACTGGCTGTTGTGCTGGTTTTTATTGTCATGAAATTGCCAGACCAGCCACAAATGACTGAATTCTTCAATTCCCTCAAAGGCGAGCAGGTCATTATAGGACCCGACCATTTCAATATAGCTTTCGACCTGAACCAGATTCGGCTGACGAGGAATACCAAATTTTTCTTTATAGGGAGAACGCATATAACCAATAATCGGCAGCGTCAGTTCAGTCATCATCACTTTTTTTGATAAGCTCAATTAAATATATTCAGTTTATCGAGAATGAATTTAGATTAGAATAGCAAGCTGTTCTAATTTGATAATTTATTGAGACCTTTAATGGCTGCTTTTAACGTCGAAAAGATTACTCACGTCCACCACTGGAATGATACTTTATTCTCTTTTAAAACGACTCGTGACACTGCTTTGCGTTTTAAAAACGGTCAGTTTGTAATGATCGGCCTTGAAGTCAATGGCAAGCCGTTAATGCGCGCATATTCAATTGCAAGCGCCAACTACGAAGAAGAGTTAGAATTTTTCTCAATTAAAGTGCCTGATGGTCCACTGACTTCGATTTTACAGAAAGTCAAAGTCGGTGATGACATTTTGGTTTCTAAAAAGCCGACAGGTACATTGGTACTTGATGACTTGAACCCAGGTAAAAATCTTTACCTTCTTTCTTCTGGTACTGGTCTTGCACCGTTCCTGTCGACTATTCGCGATCCTGAAACTTATGAGCGTTTTGAAAAAATCATCGTAGTTCACGGTACCCGTTTCATTTCAGAACTGGCTTATCAAGATTTGATCCTGAATGAAGTGCCAAATCATGAATTCTTCTCTGAACTCGGCGCGAAAGAAAAATTGGTATATTACCCAACCGTCACCCGTGAAGAATATCCAAACCAAGGTCGTGTAACCACCGCGATTGAAACCGGTGAACTGTTTGAAAAAATCGGTCTGCCACGTTTCAACCCGGAAACTGACCGTGCCATGTTATGCGGTAGCCCTGCATTCCTAGATGACGTTGCTGCGCTTCTTGATCAACACGGTCTGAAAGAATCTCCGAAAATGGGCGTTTTAGGCGATTACGTGATTGAACGTGCATTCGTTGAAAAATAAGATTTTCTAAACTAAAAAACCGGACTTAAAAGTCCGGTTTTTTATTGGAACCATCACTAAATAATTAACGATCGCGACCTTCCTGGTTTGCAGAACCTGAACAGCCTGCGCCACCTGCAATGATGAAACCCGTTTGCGCTTTACATGAACCAATCATACGGCCATGAGAGTCAAATGTAGTTACTGACGATGCACAGCCCGTCAATACAACAGTCGCTACAAGTGCAATAAGTGCTGATAATTTCATGATATTCCCCTTTATTATTTACGGTTTTAAATTAATCTGATTTTGGCTTGGTGGCGTTGGTAATAGGCCTGTATTCGCATCTGGCGTATTGTAATTCACACCTAAGGCATCGCCTGAACCACTACAATGTGCACTTGCGGTCGAAAGTAGGCCACGCGTCGCCATACATGAACCGATGATTTTTCCTGTTGCATCATAAGTCACGACTTTGGAACTACAAGCGGCTAGCCCCGATATTGCCAATATTGAAAAAATTTTAATTAAATTCACATTAACCCTCGCACGATGCAAAAAACTAAATTATTAAAATTTATGTATATTTTCTGAATTTCGCCAGAGATTCTAATTTAATTTGTTTATTTGTAAAGCTTTATTTTTCAAATATTATAAAAATGGAAATAAATAAAAAGCTGCCCTGCAGGACAGCTTTAAATATAAAAATTAGCTGGATTTATGTTTAAGTGATCTTTCTTCCAGAGACTGCTTAATCACTTGATAACCTGATGTGATGCCGAGTGTAGCGATAATTACAGCCACAATAATATCCGGCCAAAGACTGCCTGTACCAAATACGCCTACGGCTGCCAAAATGACCGCAAAGTTGCCAATTGCATCATTACGGCTACAGAGCCAGACCGACCGCATATTGGAATCACCTTCACGAAAAGCATAAAGAATTGCTGCTGTAAATACATTCGCCACTAAGGCTAGGATGCCAATCAGGCCCATTGTCAGTGCTTCAGGTGGAATGCCTTGCAGATAGGCGTAAATCACTTTGCCAATCACTACCAGACCAAACAATGCCATGGTCATCCCCTTTACCAAAGCGACTGTTGCCCGCCAATACAGACTCGCACCAAGTACAGCCAAAGAAATCCCGTAATTGACGGCATCACCAAAGAAATCTAGCGCGTCTGCCCACAAGGCTGATGAATGTGCATATGCACCACCGATCAGCTCCACTACAAATAAAGTGAAGTTTACCAGCAAGGCAATCCATAGCGCTGCTCTAAATTTGCTGTTGGGCTTGATGGGTGCCGGTTCAGGACTACAACTACAGGCCATATAACTCCCCCAATGATTTTTTATCCAAAATACGATAAATTGATTAGAAACTATGGACTAACTCCAAGGTCAAGCATGAGGGCGATATGTCAGTTTATTTGATTTCAGAAATGGCCAAAAAAACTGGTCTAAGCACCGATACCTTACGTTTTTATGAGAAAAAAGGCTTTATTCAGCCGAATTTTCGAGCAAGTAATCAGTATCGTTATTATGGTGAAGACACATTAAAAAGACTGCTTTTTATCAAGCGTTGTCGTGCCTTGGACATGTCATTAAAAGAGATTGAAACCCTGATTCAACTTGAACAAAATCCGGAGCAGGAGTGCTGTGCCGTAAACCAATTGATTGATCAGCATCTTTCGGATATTTCAAATAAAATTAAAGAATTACAAATATTTGAACGGCAACTGATCACACTGAGAGAACGTTGCAACACCCCAACCACTATTGATCATTGCCAGATTTTAAAAACGCTTGAAAATCCTGAAAATGACTGAATATTGAAGATATTTTATGGAGAATTCCCTACTTAAAAAAGAACCTTGTTTTACATCCAAATCGCGTATTTCCGAGTGATTTACTAGGTTGAATCCAAATTCCAGATGATTAGAATAAAGCCGTACTTTTTATATGTCTTTCGATTTGATCATGAGCATTACCACTGTTACCGAACTTCTCTCACCTGCTGGCTCACTGAAAAATATGCGCTATGCCTTTGCTTATGGTGCAGATGCAGTCTATGCCGGTCAGCCGCGTTATAGCCTGCGGGTTCGGAATAATGAATTTGACCATGACAATCTCGCCATTGGCATTAAAGAAGCACATGAACTCGGCAAAAAGTTCTATGTGGTGGTCAATATCCAGCCGCATAACTCCAAGCTGAAAAATTTTATTCGTGATTTAGCGCCTGTAGTGGCGATGCAGCCAGATGCGTTGATCATGTCCGATCCAGGTCTGATCATGCTGGTGCGTGAACATTTTCCAGAGATGGATATTCACTTGTCTGTTCAGGCCAATGCCGTGAACTGGGCAACCGTGAAATTCTGGAAAAATATGGGCCTGACCCGCGTGATTCTGTCACGTGAATTGTCGATTGAAGAAATTGCAGAAATCAAACAGCAAGTGCCCGATATGGAGATTGAAGTCTTTGTTCATGGTGCACTGTGCATGGCCTATTCTGGCCGTTGCATGCTGTCAGGCTATATGAACAAACGTGATGCCAATCAGGGTGCCTGCACCAATGCCTGCCGCTGGGAATATAAAGTGCTGGATGCTAAGGAAGATGAAACCGGTGATGTGATTCCAGTGAAAAATCTGGATTCAGGCTGCTGCTCCAAAGATGCCGACGAACAACACATGCAAGAACAACATCAGTTTGATGAGCCTGTGTTATTGCAGCGGAATGATGAAGATATGTTTGCCGCAGAAGAAGATGAACACGGCACTTATTTTATGAACTCGAAAGATCTGCGTGCAGTCCAGCATGTAGAGCGCTTAACTAAAGTGGGTGTGCATTCACTGAAAATCGAAGGCCGTACCAAGTCTTATTTCTATTGCGCCCGTACTGCTCAAATTTACCGTAAAGCGATTGATGATGCGCTTGCGGGTAAACCTTTTGATCCGTCACTGATGACACAATTGGAAGGCTTAGCGAATCGTGGTTATACCGAAGGTTTTCTACGCCGCCATGTGCATAGTGAATATCAGAATTATGAACATGGTTCTTCCAGTTTTGATCATCAAATTTTCTGTGGTGAAGTACTGGAGCGCAATGGAGATTACATCAAGATCGATGTGAAAAACCGTTTTATCGTCGGTGACTCACTCGAACTGATGACGACTAAAGGCAATATCACTTTCAATTTAACCGAAATGAAAGACAAAAAAGGTAATCTGATCGAAGACGCCAAAGGTTCAGGTCATATCGTTGAGATTCCAGTTCCGGCAGATGTTGATATGCAATATGCCCTGCTCATCCGTAATCTGCCAAGCTCGACTATGGATATTTCGGCATCTTCACTGGCTTATCAAGCGAGTTAAATATGGCGCTACTAATTACCGACAAATGCATCAATTGCGATATGTGTTTACCGGAATGCCCAAATGACGCGATTTATGAGGGTGCGAAAGTTTATGAAATTGATGTGAACCGTTGTACAGAATGCGTCGGTTTTTATGAGCATCAGACCTGTGTAGATGTCTGTCCGATTGAATGCATTGTTCCACATCCGGAGTATCGGGAAACACAAGAACAATTACTGGAAAAATTTAAGGGTTTGAACTTATTTAAATCTTAAAAATGAAGCGATGGAATAAACATTGCTTTATATAAAAACAACCTTGGGGAAAGTATAAAAATAAGGGTTGAAAACAAAAACTGTGCAGAGGAAAGGAACAGCTGAAAGTGCGTGGGGACACTTTTGGCTGTTCCAATAATAAATATAAAAAAAGGAACTCGGGTGTTAGCGTCCTGAGTTCCTATAAAGCGATAATAATGTATTTATAAGATATAGCACCTCGGTTTTGGGGAACCCAGGTGCTATTTTTTTATTGTCCTGAACGGATGATGTAATCAAAAGCAGACAGTGACGCCTTGGCACCTTCACCGGTCGCGATGATGATCTGCTTGTACGGCACTGTGGTACAGTCACCTGCAGCAAATACACCTTTCACATTGGTTTCATTGCGATCGTTAATCACGATCTCACCACGGTTGGTCAGCTCAACTGGGGTTTCTTTCAGGAAGTCCGTATTTGGCAACAAACCGATCTGCACGAAGATCCCTGCAAGTTCAACTGTATGCTCTTCATCCGTAGCACGGTCTTTGTATTTCAGTGCAGTCACTTGTGCACCGTCACCCAGTACTTCAGTCGACAAGGCATTCTTGATCACGGTGGTGTTCGGCAAGCTGTTCAGTTTGTCTTGCAGCACCTGATCCGCACGCAATTTGGTATCAAATTCCACCAAAGTTACATGCTCTACAATCCCTGCCAGGTCGATCGCAGCTTCCACCCCCGAGTTACCACCGCCAATCACGGCGACGCGTTTGCCTTTGAACAGTGGACCATCACAGTGCGGGCAGTAGGCCACACCACGAGTTTTGTATTCCTGCTCACCTGGAACGTTCATCTCTCTCCAGCGTGCGCCGGTCGACAGAATCACGGTTTTAGATTCCAGTTTGGCACCATTCTCTAAAGTCACTTCCACCAGACCATTGGCCGTTTCGTCTGCCCCTTTGATATCAGACACGCGTTGCAGGTTCATGATGTCGACCCCGTATTCACGCACGTGGGCTTCCATCTCGGCAGCAAATTTAGGACCTTGGGTCTTCTGTACAGACGTAAAGTTTTCAATGTCCATGGTATCCATGACCTGACCGCCCATGCGTTCAGCCACGATCCCGGTTTTAATGCCTTTACGTGCTGCATAGATGGCAGAAGTATTCCCTGCAGGACCACCACCGATCACCAGGACATCAAAGGCATCTTTGGCATTCAGCTTTTCCGCATCTTTGGTAGCGGCATTGCTGTCCAACTTGGCAATGATTTCTTCCAGCGTCATACGACCCTGACCTATATGCTGGTTGTCCTGGAACACCATCGGAACCGCCATGATTTTGCGTTCTTCTACTTCTTCCTGGAAGAAAGCCCCATCAATCATGGTCGCTGTAGTGCCTGGGTTATAGATGGCGATCAGGTTAAGTGCCTGAACCACATCCGGACAGTTATGGCAGCTTAAGGATACAAATACATCGAAATTAGATTGAACACCCAGGCTCTTGATATTCGCCAGAACTTCATCAGAGACTTTCGGTGCATAACCTGAGGTTTGCAACAATGCCAGGATCAGTGAGGTGAACTCATGGCCCATTGGCAAGCCTGCAAAGAATACACGTGGTTCCTCACCAGCTTTTGCAATCCCGAAACTTGGCGCACGTGCATTGATCCCGTCAAAGCGTGCAGTCACCAGGTCAGACAGTGCAGCCACTTCGGACACCAGTTCCTGGATTTTGGCTGATTTGTCAGAGCCATCCAAAGTCGCCACCAGTTCAATCGGGCCTTCTAGGCGTTCTAATAAGGTTTTAAGTTGGGCTGAAGTATTTTGATCTAACATTACTAACGTCTCCAAAGGAGTAAATGTTTATTTGATACAGCCATGATAGGACAATCGATTGAATAGGTAAAACAGGTTGTTTTTATTTTATTGATCGATATTTTAGATTATTAAGCTAAACCTAGTTTTTTTTACTGCCTTATTTAAATTTTTGAGCTGTGTTAAGCAAGTTGAATAGGTTATCTTAAAAATAGCATTGAAATTTTATCAAAAAAATGCTCCCTATTCAGGAGCATTTTGGGAAATTAATGAATCCGCTGTTCGATACGGAGTGATCGACCCTTGATTGAGTTGGCCAAGAAAAACAAGATTAGGCTAAGTAGTGCCGATAAAATAGCAACACCAATAATAACCAGATTCGTGATCTGATTTAACTGATCCGCCTGTTGCACCTGTGTATTTACACTCTTGGCGACTGGTGTCATGGCTTGACCATAGACCTGTTGCTGCATGGTCCAGATTTGTTCAGGCTTGAAACCATATTGTTCAAATTTAGGATCCTGTTTTTCTGCTTCAACCAGGTTTAAAACATAAGGTTTTGCGGCAGATAAATCCTGCGGCTTATGCAGCAATGCCGTTTGCGCCAGTAAATAAGATTTCACCGGTGCTGCAATCTCTGAATCAGCCAGATAACGAGCAATTTCACTGTCATTAATATTGCTGTCATAATACACCACTTGCTGATAAGCATCATCCCGATCATTACGTAGATCATGCTGCCAGTAAGTCAATCCTGACCAGATCACGATAAAAGCAATCAGCCAGGCGACAAATTTCAGCACAAAAGACTGAAAGCGAACATAAAAGAAACGCAACTTTTTCAGTAAGCCAATCACAAAAAATGCACCGATAAAAGAGGCAAAAATTTTAATAATCAGCCAGCCAAACCAGCTCAGCAAACTAAAAAAATAATCCGGACTATCACCAATGCTGGCCAGTGTGGCATCTACACTGACCGGTAAATGCAATTGCTGTACTTGGGTACTCAGGCCAAAAAAGCCATAGACCAGTTCCTGCTGGAAAAATAGGCTGATCAATGAGGCTATAAATATGGTAGAAGTAGTCAAACCCAATAGCATCAAATTGCGTTGACGTTTCTTGAGTGCAACTACCCCCTGCTTGATGTCCTGAGGCTTAACGGCGTATTCATCTAAGGGCGGCAATCTCTACTCCTTCTTTCAGATTTTGGCCCTACCTGATTTAGTTGGGCGTGGATCCACTGGTACTTGATTCAATCACCAAATGATTCAGATTATCTTGCAAAGCTTTCAAACGCACGGTTGCTTCTGTGCGTTTTTGTACACCTTCTTTCTGGATCTGAATCACATCATTTACAGTTTTAATGAGGGTATTTTGCACATGTTCAAGCGTTTCGATGTCAATCACCGAGCGCTGGTTGGCTTTAGCAGTATCGACCGAGTTCTGATGTAACAGGTCAGCATTACGGCGCAGCAGCTCATTGGTGGCATCATCAATGGTATTGGCCAGCTGTACACTGTTCTTCTGTTCGCTCAATGAAATTGCGAGACTGATCTGGTTTTTCCACGCCGGTAAAGTAATGTTTTTGATCGCATAGAACTTGTCGACCAGCATCAGGTTATTCGACTGGATAATCCGGATCATTGGCAAGGTCTGCATGGCAGATTGCTGCAATACCTGTAAATCACTGACACGTTTTTCCAGATTATTGGCCAGATGGTTCAGGTCATAAATTTTCTGGGTGGTGCTCTGATCTTGCGGCAAGGCGGTTAAAGTGGAAATTTCCTGCTGCAGCTCCTGTTCGCGTAAACGGCCTGCGGCGATATGTACCCCGAGCTGTTTATATTCATCCTGTACCCCGTCAAACATTTTATCCAGGGTATCAACACGTGCTTTCAAACCGGATTGCGAGGTTTCAATCTCTTTCACCAGTACATCTAGCTGCTCTTTAGTGGTATTGAAATGCGCATCAAAGTTATCTTTCGCACCTTTGAATTTGCTAATGATATTGCCAAAAAAACCCGAACTTTTCTTTTTATTGAGAATACTGCTGGTATTCAGCTGCTGAGCCACCTGTACCACCTGATTCAGCTTCTGTCCTGTCGCATCCAGATCTCTATTTTGCACCAGATTCAGTAATTCATCGGTATAGGTCGAAGTTTTGGTCGCAATATTTTTGCCATATTCAGCCACGCTGTTATGACTCATGTTCTGCAACTCTTTACGTGCAGCCAGCACCTCCTGAAAGTCAGCAGGCTGTAAGCCCAGTTCTTTCAGGTCCATTTGCTGGAATTTTTGTTCGACCAGTTCATTCGAGCTTTCAACAGGTAAATTTACTAAATCAGACTTGGTCATAGTTCACCTTATATTGTTATGTTTTCGAGGGTTTCTCGAGGGATTTTTTTAACGTTTTAATCAGACTCTCACGGCTATTATCAAGTTTTTCCAGATCACTTGTCGAGTGTTTCGTCTGGCTTTGTTTGACATGATATTGCCAGGCCGGAATCAAGACCTGCTGTGCTTCCTTAAAGCGATCCAGCAGGCTAAAGGAAAGCTGCTGCGAAAGCTGCATCTGGGTAATAGCGATGTCATTACTGCTTTGCAAGGTACGTAAGGTATTAATTTTCTTGGAGAGACGTTCTGAAAAACTATCCAGTGGATGCTGGTTTTTGACGAACAGTGGATATTCAGATAAAAACTCATCTGCAGCGACAATGTGCTTGGCCATCTGTTCGCGCAAACCCAAAAGCTGCTGAAAACGCGACTGCGATTTCTGAATTTCAATCTGTAATTTACGGCTTAAGTGATCGGCCTGATCGAGCAAACGGTCTAGCCGTTGATAATATTCCACCTGACTTGAGCCATAATCCAGATCGATGCCTAGCCATTTCTGTAGGGCATTAAATTTACGTTTTTTCAGATATTTTTTAGATTCTGCCAAAGCCTGAATCAATTGCTCAATGGTATGGCTTAACTGTTGGGTCAAGTGCGGGTCTACACCATTCAGTAGAACGGACTGTGCCTGAATCAAAGCATCTGCATAATGATTCAGCCCATATTGATTATCCAGTACAGGCACAAGCTCATTACGCTTAATCGCCAGAATTTCCTCACGATCAAGCATCATGTCAGTCAAGGCAGGTAGAGCTTCAAAGCGCGACATGGTTGAGGCGATATCCTTTAAAAAAAGTGAAACAAAGAAGTCTAGAACATCTTCGAATGTAGCAAAAAAACAGACTGCGTTGTGTATATTTATCCAGAAATTCGTTACATCACTTTAACTAAATGCATGTTTTATCTTTATTTTAATTATGATTTTGGCAAGACAATCCAATTACAGAGATAAATGGCTACGTAGCATCTTGAGAATTGTTTAACTTTAAGCATTTAGAACTTTAAAATGTATTCAATCTGATCTAAATGCTTACAACACCAGGTTTTACTTAAAATCCATATACAAAAAAGCCATATTGCTATGGCTTTCAAGGATGATCCAACGCTGGCTTAAAGATAATCCCCTTCGCTCTCCGGCTGAAACAGCACTTTTTCAATGGTCACTTTCATGGTATTACCATCCGGTTGTGGCCATTCAATGGTTTGACCTTCTGCTAAGCCCAAAATGGCTGCACCTATCGGTGCGATGACATTGACCTGCCCCTTTTCACCTTTAAATTCGTGTGGGTAAACTAGTGTCACCTCAACAGCTTCCGTAGAAGGTGCAATGGTCAACAACACACGGGAATGCATGGTCACGATATTGCTTGCGATCGCTTGCGGCTCGACCACTTCGGCACGTGCCAATTCATCCTCTAAGCGGATCATGGTTTCGCTCAGCTTGCTCTGATTCTCCAGCATCGTTTCCAGACGATGTAAATCTTGCTCAGATAAAATAATGTTGGGTTTAGTCATCCTTATTACCTTGTTTAATGCATAAATGAAAAATTAATCAATCAACCGCCAGCAGCATTTTTAAATACAGGATTTACCCATATTCAAATGATACCGATCCATATAACGTTTAAATAAAAAGAATGATGTCATTCACGGCGCTTATATCAGCACCACCTTACAGTAACATGGGATTCACTCAAGCGCTTCATCTACCATGATCTTCAGCTCAATAACCTATTATTTTTAAAGTGTCAGGTTCTGAAAATAATTCCTGTAAATAATTTCAAGCAAAGCATGCAACGAATGCATTCATTCTTTTAAAGCATTTAAAAATACAAATAGTTGATAAAAGACTTTAAGCCAGATTGAGAAAAACTCAATATGATTTTATTGATGACTCAATCTCTTACGGCATGGAAATTGATCTATATAAGCCCGATCAAGTCTAAACATCTTTTACATCGTTATTTTTACAGCTATAAAAAAAGCTCCCGGTTGGGAGCTCCTTTCCGTTTATAAGCGATTATGCATAAACTGGGAATTTAGCACATACCGCTGCAACTTTCTCTTTCACCGCGTTGATAACAGCTTCATCGCCTTTAGCATCTAGGATGTCAGCGATCCAGCCTGCAAGTTCACGCACTTCAGCTTCGCCAAAACCGCGAGTTGTTACTGCAGGTGTACCGATACGGATACCTGAAGTGACGAACGGAGAGCGTGGATCGTTTGGTACAGAGTTTTTGTTCACAGTAATGTGAGCAGCACCTAACCAAGCGTCAGCTTCTTTACCTGTGATGTCTTGTTTGATTAAAGACAACAAGAACAAGTGGTTTTCAGTACCACCAGAAACTACGTCATAACCACGAGCGATTAATACTTCAGCCATTGCTTTCGCATTCACAACTACTTGTTGCTGATAAGCTTTGTATTCAGGTGCCATTGCTTCTTTGAAGCAGATTGCTTTCGCAGCAATCGCGTGAACCAAAGGACCACCCTGGTTGCCTGGGAATACAGCCGATTGAAGTTTCTTCTCGATTTCTTCGTTTGCTTTCGCAAGGATCAGACCTGAACGTGGACCACGAAGTGTTTTGTGAGTCGTAGTCGTAGTAACGTCAGCGATTTGCACCGGGCTTGGGTAAACGCCAGCGGCAACCAAACCTGCAACGTGAGCCATATCAACAAACAGATAAGCGCCAACTTTGTCCGCGATTTCACGGAAACGCTGCCAGTCAACGATTTGGCTGTATGCAGAGAAACCAGCAACGATCATGCGTGGCTTGTGCTCAAGCGCCAAACGCTCAACTTCTTCGTAATCGATCTCGCCAGTTACAGGATTTAAACCGTACTGAATCGCGTTATATGTTTTACCAGAGAAGCTTACTTTTGCACCGTGAGTCAAGTGACCACCGTGAGCAAGGCTCATACCCAGAACTGTATCGCCTGGGTTAAGAAGCGCTAAGTAAACTGCTGAGTTTGCTTGTGAACCAGCATGTGGCTGAACGTTAGCATAATCAGCACCAAAGAGTTCTTTAGCACGGTCAATCGCCAATTGTTCGATAACGTCTACATACTCGCAACCGCCATAGTAGCGTTTACCTGGGTAGCCTTCCGCATATTTGTTAGTAAGTTTTGAACCTTGAGCTTCCATAACTGCTGGTGAGCAGTAGTTTTCAGAAGCGATTAGCTCAATATGAGCTTCTTGACGAGCATCTTCATTCGAGATTGCTTGAGCTAATTCTGGATCAAATTCAGCGATAGAGATATTGGCAAACATTAGCGAGGTCCTATTGATTTAGGGCTTTTAAGCCGTGCTAAGATTGGCGCGTATTGTAGCATGAAGTTTTAAATTTTCGATCATGAACTTTATTCAGTTTGCAATAAAAATGGCTCATATCTAAAAAAACATGAGCCATTCAGATAAAAATAAGTTATTGAATTGGCATTAGAGATTTTACATCTGAAATAATATTAGGAATATTCAGTGCATAGACGCTACCATGATCCCATTTAGTCGCATTTGACTCATCCGTAATATAACGTACTGAAGTTTGTTTCTGATTGGCGAGTGCAACCAAAACATCTGTTGCTGCTTTCGGAACGGTACTATCTGCTGAACCCTGATAAATAATCACTGGCGTAGAAACTTTAACAAGTAAAGGCTGAGAATCTTTTTCCAAGAAGCTCTTTACGACTGGAATACTCATAAAGTTAGTTTGAGTACGAGGATATCCTTCTAAAGTTCCGTTATTTTGAGCATACTGTCCCATTGCAGCACCAAATTTATTACCCAGTACATCATAGCAATCAGTTTCCGCATTCTTAGCGATCTGGTCAGTCGGTGTTTTAAAAATCTGGCTATATTGCAGATTTGGGTTTGGATTACGTAAACCGGCAGTAATCAATGCCGTGAACGTATCTAAAGACGCCAAAGTTTCAATCTTTTTACCCAGATCGGTTTCTTGTCCAGCTTGCGTCTCACCACCTGACAAAATCAGGCTAAAATTAGAAGCAGGTGCTAAAGCTACCGTACCTTTATAGGTCATCTTAGAAGCACGTGCTGCATATTGCGCAGCGCCTAAAGCTGCCTGGCCACCTTGAGAATGCCCTACTGCAACCCATTGATTGGACGCTTGTGAACCTAAATAATTTCGTGCAGCCACAACTGCATCAGTAATAGAATAAGCTTCACTTTTCAGATTCAAGAAAGGATGAAGTTCTTTTCCACTTGGCTCTCCTAAACCTTCATAGTCAGGTGCCACTACAATATAGCCAGCTTGGAGAAACCCGCCAATCATGGCTTTAATATAATCATTCAGCGCTTTTCGACTCGGCGCACACTGATCAGCTACACCGGTAGTTCCATGTGCCCATGCCACAATTGGCCAGCCTGTAGCTGGAGGCGTTCCCTCGGGTGTGAAAACTAATGCAGTAGCTTGTGTTTCCTTACCATTAATTCCTAACATCTTATAAGTCATGATCACACTTTCGTCAGCGATCCCGGAGAAATCCGTTTGAGTATAGGCTACAGGTGTTGCCACGACTGGATTATCGATATTATTTACTGGAACAGCAGGTTTGGACTCGTAAAAACGATCATTATCACTATCATCGTTACAAGCAGTTAAGGCTACACTTAATGTGAGAAGAGCACAGGTCAATACTTGACGTTTCATCGATCTTATCCTTATCTTATTTATTATCGTCTCTAATGAGTTTTTCTGGTTTTATCTTTAACAAACGATAAAACTACATGTAATTTCCCAATTTATCTAAACAATATCAAGAAAAGAATGCGTTATTTTTTCTATTAAATTCGCGTCAGTTTATATTTATTATGAAATCAGCAAACTTAAAAATAGAGAATTTCCCCTTTTCAGAACTATACAAATAGTCGTCATACGTTAAAAAGCCTGCAATTAATACAGAAATAAAGCAATTCAATTGTCAGTTGCAAAATAATAATGTTAGATTTTACTCTCCTCTCTTTTCAGGCACATTTCCGACATGCAGGCCATTATTCTTGATACCGAAACGCATACTTTAAATGGTCAACCCATCGAAATTGCTTATGCGCCTGTCGAAATTGTAGAGCATAAAATCAGTCTGGATAAAAGCCGCCTGTTTGATCAGCTTTATTCATGTGACGAAGCCATTTCTTTTGCTGCCATGGCCGTGCATCATATTCTGGAATCGGATCTGGAAGGTCAGCCGCATTACACTACCTTTCGCCTACCTGATGAAACCGTCTACATGATCGGCCATAATATTGATTATGACGTCCGTGCCATCGAAAAATGTGGTGTAGATACTTCAAAAATCAAGGCAATTTGCACCTTGGCTTTAGCTCGTCGGGTCTGGCCAGATGCAGAAGCACACAATATTTCTGCACTGATTTATATGATCACCAAAGGCAGCGAAAGAGCGCGTGAAATGATTCGTAAAGCACATCGTGCCGATATGGATATTATTTTAACTGCCAATATTTTGATGCATATTGTGCATCATTTAAAAATCAACAGTATGCAGGAATTATTCGATGCTTCTGAAGATGCCCGAATTCCACGTACGATTAATTTTGGCAAACATCGCGGTACTGCCATCGCCGAACTTCCTACTGACTATGTGCAATGGCTATTGCGTCAGGATGAACTGGATCCTTATTTACGTAAGGCCCTTGAAAATACGGCGATCACGACATTATAGGTTTTATCAAAACAAACCTCAGTATTTTAATAAATACTTCATATTAATGTAATTTTCACAGACTATGCTCTAGCTGAATTTTAGCAACAATCTATTCAGCTATGATGCATTTTTATAAAACTCAACGTGGGATCGAGGTGCTACAGGATCGCTCCATCCCACTGACCGCACGCCAACGCCGCTTACTGGTTCTGATCGGCAGCCAGGATTTCAACTTATTAAATGATGGCTTAAAACAACAGCTTGCTCCTGCCGAACTCTTAGATCAGCTTTATGCCATGGATTTAATTATTCCAGCTGAAACGGGCGAGGTAGCCATCAGTCAAAAGCAGGCTGATGCAAGAACAGATACAAAAGTTGACCTGGCACACTCCGAGATTCACCGATCGTTGGACTCATCGATAGCAGCAGCTTCTGCGACAAAAGAACTCCATCCTGAGATGGAATCCATTAAAGTAGCGCAGGACATTCCATCTGCTGAAACGGATTCAAGCCATGCAAAAAAGCTGCCTGAACTCAAACTCATGTCTTTTGAAGACCTCAAATATATGATGATGGAAAGCTTACAAAAATATTGTGGCTTGATGGCCAAGCAGCAAATTCACCATATTTTACAGGCACCGGATGTGCGCAGTTTGAAACTGTGTCAAATGCAATGGATCACATCACTTCAGGAAAGTCGCATTGCGCCTCAAGAATTGAATCACATTCTGAAGCAGATTAATTTTGCTTTAGATCAATTGCAGCAAAATGAAGCGCCTGAATAAGAATATCTTAGTCTTTTAAACTCTTAAAGATTTTAACAATGAGGCAGCTTTAATTATTTAAGATAACTAATTGGTTATTGGATATATTTATATTTAAGCGAAATTTAAAGCTCGAAATATCTGACTTAAGCGTGATAGAAAAAGAATTACAATCCCGCCATATAGTGAGCATAGACATCCGATTGGATCATGTATATGTCACATTATTTAGAATTCGATGCGTTCGATAATCCCATGCAACTGAGTAAAGTTGGCAACTGGGTGATCACCTTTTTAAGTCCGGTTGAAGAACTGCAATTTGTGCAATTGGCGATTACCTATGTGCTTCCCCGCCAGATCAGTGACAGCTTGCAACCGCGCCTTGTGTTGATTCAAAAAAGTCCCCTTGAGCATCATTGGCTGATTCAGGCCATTGAATGTTTTGACAGCACGACTTGTCAGGAAATTTCTTTAAGCCCTGAGCATACAACTGCACAGCAAACTTTAGCGCAGATTCTAAAAGAATTTGAAAAATATGATGTGAATTTGCAGCTTAAACAGATTTAAATACTTGCTCACTCCAGCGAGCTTTTTTATTGCTATGGGAAATTTCTTCGGCCAATCAAGGCTCACTATCACGTTGTCTTCTCTTAGAGATTGAATCAGCTTCTGATTATAGCTGCACACATTAGCATCCAAGAGAGGTGGATCAGGAAATTTGAACAACACCTATAAGTGATATTTTGCTCCCCAAATGATGTTATAAACATCAATATATGGAGTATTTTATGACACGTAGACCAAGAAGAAATCATTCAAATGACTTTAAAGCTAAGGTAGCACTTGCTGCGATTAAAGCAGAAAAAACACTTGCTGAATTGAGTGCTGAATTTGATGTTCATCAAAACCAAATTATTGACTGGAAAAATCAATTGATTTCGGCTTCCTCGCAAGCCTTCGATCAATCAAAAGCTCCAGCAGAACCACCCATTGATCTAAAAAAACTACATGCAAAAATCGGTGAGCAGGCATTAGAAATTGATTTTTTAGAAGGTGTGTTGAAGAAACTGGGCCGCTTCAACCACAAAAGTTAATCGACGACTCACTTCAGATTTCAGTATCTAAGCAAGCTAAGCTACTGAAAGTCTCCCGTGGTTGTTATTACTATCGCCCAAAACCTGTGAGTGCATCAGATCTGAAGCTGATGCGCTGTATTGATGAATTACATATGCAATACCCTTTTGCAGGTAGCCGTATGATGCGTGATTTATTGAACCGTCAAGGACATCATATAGGACGACGTCATACACGTACTTTAATGAAAAAAATGGGCATTAATGCGTTATATCGTAAACCAAATCTAAGTCAGGCCAATCAAGCTCACCGTAAATATCCATATCTGCTCAAAGGATTGAATATTCAACGGAGTAATCAAGTGTGGGCAACGGATATAACATATATCCCTATGGCAAAAGGCTTTGTCTACTTATGTGCTGTGATTGATTGGTACAGCCGCAAGGTGCTTGCCCATAGCGTATCGATTAGTATGGAGGTTGCATTTTGTATAGAAACATTAAATGAAGCTATTGAAAAATATGGTCGACCTGAAATCTTTAATACAGACCAAGGCAGTCAATTTACCAGTGATGCGTTTATTGAAGTGTTAAAATCAAATGACATCCAAATCAGCATGGACGGTAAAGGTCGTTGGGTCGATAATGTGATGATTGAACGATTATGGCGGAGCGTTAAATATGAGGAGGTTTATCTCAAAGCCTACAGCAATGTTTTGGATGCGAAGAAGCAATTAAACGCATATTTTGAATTTTATAATTTGAAACGACCTCATTCGAGTCTGGACAAAATGACTCCAGATGAGTTTTACTATGACCAGCTACCACAACAAAATAAGGTAGCTTAACTAGAGCAGAATATCACTTATAAATAAGCTTTTAGTTGTTCAAACAAGTGGGACCACCTCTAAGCTAGCAAATACCAAAGTATAAAAAACTCACCTAAATGGTGAGTTTTTTAACTACTGAATCGGTGATTTCGGATAAATAAGTTCAATTTTTTTCTACCTATCTGAAGTTCACTGATTAAATTATTCGACAACGCGATAAATATTTGAAGATTTTTGGCTTTCAAACAACAACTCAATACTCGGCAGAATCGTTTCACCATCTACCACGATATGTTCAATTTTTTTGACCAACTCAGCTGCATGATGAGTGTTGTGCTCTGCAAAGGAACGCAGCATCGCTTTCGCCTCAGTCACTTGGCTAAATTGATCTTTCACCTTGATATCAATTATCTTTGACATTTTTCCTTCCTCTCTCATTATCCAATTTGCAGTTTTTTATACCATAATTAGCCAAGCGATTAATCTTCAAGATGTTAGCGAATTTGGCAATGTAAACTTTTTTATCTGGATGGATTATAAGAAAAAGAATATTAAACTGAATGAATTGCGCAGACATTAAAAAAGCTCGCATTTCTGCGAGCTCTGTGTTGGATGGCTAGTGCTAGATTTATTGTCTGGTGATAAACATCAAACTCAACTAACTGTCATTGATCCGTCCAACTTATCGGTAGCGTCTTATTGGTTTTACGACCTACCATGAGTTCAATATAGCAGTATTTTTTTAACCGACAATACCCTTTTACACTTCTAAAAGAAGACTTATACAAGATTTCAATTGTCATTTTTTTAAAGCAGATTAGAATATTTATGGCTTGCCATCCGAAGAATTTTGTATTTATATCATCTTTATTTAATTCATTGATTTCTAGAAAAATATCTTATTAAGTATACGATTTCCGATTGAATAGCCCGCTCAATACTTTCTTTCCTAACCTCTAATAAGCGCTTCAAAATTTAAACTCGAATATGATTTTTTATGAAAAAATACTTCCGGAAAAGGACGCAATATTCAAAGAAACTGCTGTCATAGAATCTATACGACTAATTTTAAAAGGTTATTTTCAAAAATTGGCGATAATTCAATCTCCTCATTAAGGTCAATTAACCATATTTTTGTCTGAGTATTTAATTACTTACATGAGGAAACCAAAATTATTCAATTGATTTTCTGGACGTTAAATACCCTATTTTTATTTGCAGCATAGTCAAATATTCAGAATCCTACTCAGCTTTTCAAAGCTACCCTATTTACATGCAATCGATCTGTAAACTCTAAATTTGATCAAAATAAAAACTCCTACTTAATAGAAATTTAATTTTATATCAACCTTAAACATTGAATATAAATGCAATACAATGCTCATAAATACATCGAGATATATCTAATTTTTTATGTCAGCTAATAATTTTAGGAAACACCTTGATCTCAATTTAAGGCAGTTAATACTTTTATTGGCTATTTTTAGTGTGTCTAGCCTTTTTATTATTTCTCTCATTATTAGCTATCAGATCGTCAAAAATCAGTTAATCGACAATTCCCTTGCCTTAAATGCTGACCATGCACATAAAATTGCATTAAGCACAGACAACCATTTTAGAAATATGCTTCTTGAACTGGACTATAGTGCCAAGATATTAGGTCAAGACTTTAATAACAATGAGCTGAGAGAAGCCGAGGTCAATAAATTAAAATATCAGTCTGAACATTATAACAGTGTCGTAATCAGTGATACTCAAGGCAGACTAATCAATTTTTCACCGAATATTCTGAATATTGATAAAAGCAAAATACAACATACTCAAGGGATTATTGACTCTCTCCATAAAAAATCGACTTATATATCTTCACCCTATTTTTCTGTGCAAAAAAACATGATCGTGTTTATATCTCAACCTATTTTTGACAAGTCAAATCACTATCAGGGCTTCATCGGTTCAGCGATTTATTTAAAAGAAAAAAATGTAATTAATCAGCTTCTAACCACTTATAAAAATTATAAGAATAGTTATATGTATGTGATTAACAATGAAAATAAAATTATTTTTCATCCGGATCGTGAAAGAATTGGGCAATGGGCCAGCAATAATACTAGTCTGGAATATATGCATGCGCATAAAAATGGTCAAATTCGTTTAATCAACAGCCAGGGCGTTGATAATCTGGCAGGTTTTTCTCATATTCCGACTTCAAACTGGATCGTGGTTTCCCAGCAACCTACCCATGACTTACTTAAACAGGCAAATTCTATCCTCTATAAATTAGCCGCAGGATTCTTTTTATTTTATCTGCTTGTTTTTTATATTGTATGGCGACTGTCTGATTCTATCTCGGCCCCATTGAACCAACTGGCAGATATGGCGAGTTTACTGAATCAGGCAGAAATCGGCTCAAAAATTAAGGATATCCAGCCCTGGTACTATGAGGTCACAAAATTCAAGTTAGCCCTACTGCTGAGTGTTCGAAAATTTTCACAACAAATGAGCAAGATGGATCATCATATTAATACAGATCCTTTAACCGGCTTGATGAATCGTCGTGGTTTGAATTATGTCATGACTCAAAACATGAAAATGAACATCCCTTTTTCAGTGCTTCTGATGGATGTTGATCATTTTAAAAACATTAATGACAATTACGGTCATGATCAAGGTGATGTTGTCTTAAAGCATATTGCCAAGACGATGCAGCAAAAATTTCGTAAAGATGATATTTGCTGCCGTTATGGCGGTGAAGAATTTATCATTATTATACCGAACAGCAATCTTACTGAAGTTTATGAAAGTGCAGAAAGGTTCAGAAAAGAGATTGCATGTAAAGAAATTCACAACATAGGTTTCATCAGCATTTCGATTGGTATTGCTTCTTGGCCAGACAGTTCTAAAAATATTCTAGACGTTTTGAAAATTGCCGATAACAATCTTTATCGGGCGAAAGATGATGGCCGCAACTGTGTGCGTTACTAATTTGATTTATTTTTCAGATTTATAGATTAAATAAATGGTGCGCTCAGCGGGACTCGAACCCACGCCACAGGCTTCGGAGACCTGTACTCTATCCAGTTGAGCTATGAGCGCATCTTTTTTGGATCGCGCACATCATAACAAAAAAAAGCATAAGGTAAAGCAACTATCTCTAACTTCATCATTTTTATGCTTAAGCTTTATACAATGTTCCAAAACAGCAACACAGAATTGCGTGTGAATCACTTGGCTTATTTTGCGAGATCACTCACAATATCTCAACTTTTCACCATTTGAGATATTCATGACTGATGCACTGATCTTAAGGGATGTGTCAAAGACCTATCGCAATGGCTTTCAGGCATTGAAAGGAATTAACTTAAATGTACCAGAAGGTGAATTTTATGCGCTATTGGGTCCTAATGGCGCAGGAAAATCTACTACCATCGGTATTATCAGCTCATTAACAAAAAAAACCTCCGGTACAGTCGAAATTTTTGGTCATAATCTGGATATCCACCCCTCTCAGGCCAAACAGTGCCTAGGCGTAGTGCCTCAGGAATTCAACTTTGCCCAGTTTGAAAAAACCTTCGATATTTTGGTGACTCAGGCAGGCTATTACGGCATTCCTAAAAAAATTGCACAGGAACGGGCGGAGCTTTATCTGACCAAACTGGGTTTATGGGAAAAGCGTTCCACTCAGGCCCGCATGTTATCCGGCGGGATGAAACGTCGCCTGATGATTGCGCGTGCCATGATGCACGAACCGAAACTGCTGATTCTGGATGAACCGACAGCTGGCGTTGATATTGAGTTGCGTCGTTCGATGTGGGAATTTTTGAACGAGATGAATGAAAAAGGCACCTCCATCATTCTGACCACGCATTATCTAGAAGAAGCGGAAATGCTGTGTCGCCGTATTGCGATTATCGATCGCGGTGTGATTAAAGAAGACACCACCATGAAAAGCTTCCTGAGTCAGCTCAATGAAGAATCGTTTATTTTTGATCTGGCCGAACCGATTGAACCTTTACATCTGGATATTATCGGCGTGCGATTTAACCTGATCGATCCGATGACCTTAGAAATCACTATGGACAAGGCACATAGCATAAATGATCTGTTCCAGTTGCTGGAATCACAGAATATTCAGGTGCGCAGTATGCGCAATAAATCCAACCGTCTGGAAGAACTTTTTGTGAAAATGGTCGAGAAAAATCTGGATGGAGCTGCGCAATGAACATTAATCAGCTCAGCGTAGCTTTATATACCATTATCTATAAAGAAGTGCGTCGCTTTATGCGCATCTGGCCACAAACCCTGTTGCCACCTGCAATCACCATGAGCCTGTACTTCGTGATCTTTGGTAATCTGGTCGGCTCACGCATTGGAGAAATGGGCGGCTATAGTTATATGGAGTTCATTGTGCCCGGTCTGATTATGATGGCCGTGATCACCAACAGCTATGCCAACGTCTCATCTAGTTTCTTCAGCTCAAAATTTCAAAAAAGCATTGAAGAACTGATTATGAGTCCTGTACCGATGCATGCCATTTTATGGGGTCATGTATTGGGTGGTGTGATTCGTGGCATATTAGTTGCGATTATTGTCAGTGCCGTGAGCTTATTTTTTGCCGATTTATACATCACCAACTGGTTTGTGACTATATATACAGTCTTGATTACTTCCCTGCTGTTTTCCTTGGGTGGTTTTATCAATGCCGTCTATGCCAAATCTTTCGATGATATCTCGATCATCCCGACTTTTGTGTTAACGCCACTGACCTATTTAGGTGGTGTGTTTTATGCTATTTCGAGCTTAAGCCCATTCTGGCAAAATTTATCTTTAATTAATCCTGTCGTGTATATGGTCAATGCTTTCCGCTATGGCATTTTAGGACATAGCGATGTCAATGTTGCCATTTCACTGACCGTGATTACCTTATGTTGTGCCGTGCTGTATGCAGTGGCCTATCATTTACTCTCCCGTGGTTCAGGAATGCGTGAATAATGAGTGTAGAACAATCTCTCCTTGGTAAAGACACCAATTACCCGACAGAATATCAGCCTGATGTTCTGTTTCCGATTTCGCGCGCGCCTGCCCGTGAACAATACGCACATGTCGAAGCGATTCAGCAAGGTGCTGACTGGTGGCATGTGTTTGAAATTTCCTGGTTAAATTCAGCCGGTGTGCCGCAAGTCGCCATTGGCCGCATTAGCTTGCCAGCGTCCTCGCCGAATCTGATTGAATCCAAATCCTTGAAGCTGTATTTCAATAGTCTGAATTTTGCCAAATTTGCATCTCAAGATGCCTTTATCACGACGGTCGAAAAAGATTTATCTGCTGCAGCTGAAGATGAAGTCAAACTGCAACTGTTTCAGATCGATGAGCTAGAGATTAGCAAGCCGGAAGGTATCTGTATTGATGAGCTTACACCTGAGCGTCTGGAAAATCATCCAGATGCAAGTTTATTGGCTTTGGATGCGGATGATGTAGCAGAAGGCGAAATCCAGTTATATTCACATTTACTCAGAAGTAACTGCCCAGTCACTGGCCAGCCAGACTGGGGAACAGTTTTTATACGTTATCAGGGTAAAAAACCTTGTTATAAGAGTATTTTAGCTTATATTATTTCCTACCGTCAGCATAATGGTTTCCACGAACAATGTGTGGAGCAGATGTTTGCCGATATCTGGCAGCAACTGAAACCAGAAAAGCTGATGGTCTACGCAACCTATACACGCCGTGGTGGATTGGATATCAACCCTTGCCGTGTATCGGATTTAACATGGATGCCTCGCCCTATTCGTTTAGCGCGACAATAAAAAACATTGAGGTTGAACAATGCCATTTTTTGGGTTTATTCCTTCTGCAGAGCTTTTAAATACAATTCAGACTGCACAAAAAAACAAAAATTCAAGTGAGCCGCTTTACCCATTGCGTGATAAAACCGCATTGATGATTAATGATGAAATTATTGATGCGATTCTCACCGAGCTGGTGCGTCGCTTTCCTGCCAGCGATAAACGTGATACTGCGGAAAAACTGGCTGGCTATATCAAGTCGACTGTTGCGGTTTTGCTGAAGCAGTTATTGAGTAAAGCGCCGAACGATGTGGTCAGAGAATCAATTGCATTCTCTGAGCGCAGTCTGTTTAAAGATCCTGAAGGACATTTCCGCATTGGTGAGTCACTGGATGCCAATCTGGTGACGAATTTAAAACATCATTATGCAGAACTTAAAGCCGGTCAGAGTATCGATAAACAAGCGTTCAGTAACCTGTACAAACAATTTGGTGAAGCAACAGTCCGACATTTTATGGTCGACTTTAATAAAACCCTGGATCTTGGCATGATCAAACGTAAGGCAGCAGATATTGGCGCATCTGCAGTGATCAAGGCCATCAATATGGCAGCAGATAAAATCATTCTGAATTTGAATAAAGATGAGCTGCGCGCCATGGCCGAATATCACGACACTTTGTTCTATACAGAATAGTTTTGCACAGCATGGTTTCAAGATTTTCTACAAATCTTGAGGAATTAGCCTGACTTCGGTCAGGCTTTTTTATGATCAGTGAAATAGCTTGTTACAGATAAGCGGCTCTATAAGACAGACTGCCGTAAAAATAGCCAATCCATCGCTATTTTTGTATAAGCGGCTAGGTCTCTTATTCATCCGAATGTTATCTTTAATCTGGCACTTTAAGCCCCACGATTGAAAAAATTTATCAATCTTTTTCATGGCATGATTCAAATGACATCGCCAGCAACTCATCAAAAAAACTGGAAATCGTAGCAAGATGTTGAAATCGGATTTTTATAAAAAGTTTAAGCAGCTTTCAATCGCACTTACCGCATTTGGTCTCAGCAGTTTGAGTCTGGCCAACGATTTCCAATATCACCCTTCTTATGCCGCTTTTAAGCAGAACGCCATGCAGAGCTATGGGCTGAGTGCCCAGCAAGTAGATTCCGCCATGAGCGGGACGCGTAATTTGCCTAATATTATCAATATCATGAATCGCCCAGGTGAAAGTAAGCCTTGGTATTCGTATAAAACTAACTTCCTGGCTGAATCTACCATTCAGCGCGGCGTACGTTTTAAACAGCAATATGCAGAAACGCTTAACCGTGCTGAACAGCAGTTTGGTGTACCACAGGCGATCATTCTGGGCATTTTAGGTGTAGAAACCGGTTTTGGTAGCAACAAGGGCTCTTTTGTCACTCGTGATGCCCTAGCAACCTTAGGGTTTGGCTATGAACGTCGTGCCCAGTATTTTCAGGATGAACTGGCTGCTTTAATTGCCTGGTCGTATAGAGATGGTGTTGCCACCTCTTCTGTGGTGGGTTCGTATGCCGGCGCTGTTGGCTATCCGCAGTTTATGCCGAGCAACATTCCAAAATTCGGCGTGGACTACGATGGCAATGGTCATATTGACCTGCGTAACTCAGCG
Organism: Acinetobacter sp. CIP 64.7; assembly: GCF_000369745.1. Classification (GTDB taxonomy): domain Bacteria; phylum Pseudomonadota; class Gammaproteobacteria; order Pseudomonadales; family Moraxellaceae; genus Acinetobacter; species Acinetobacter fasciculus. The sequence continues at coordinate 360,064 of NZ_KB850178.1, forward strand.
GTAGATGCGATTGGTTCGATTGCCAACTATCTGGCACAGCACGGCTGGCAGCGTAATCAGCCCATTGCCTTTCCGGCACGTTATACCGGTTCAAATCCCGATGCCGTGATTGCCAAAGATCTGACTCAACCTATACCTTATGGTGTGTTAAAAACGCAAGGCATCAGCCCAATGAATCCAATCGTAAAAATTGACGATCTGGATCTGGTCAATGTAATTCAATTACAAGAGAATTATGGCTCGATTTACTACATCACTTATCCAAATTTTCAAGTGATTACCACTTATAATCGTAGCCGTATGTATGCTACTGCTTTGTGGCTATTAGGTACCGAAATTACCAGCCGTTAACACTGAAAATTAATATAAATTATGAAAGTCAACATTTTTATAGGTTAATTTGTACGTATTTTAAGCAATTTTAATATCATGTTACAATATTGATTATTTTTTAATCATTCATTGTTTATTTTGCGTTCTTTTTTTAACTATTTTAATTAAACACTAGACAGGGTATTGTCGGCATGAATATTATCCATTTCGTTAAATGTAGTTGCATAAGTTAAATATCAGGCATGTTTATATGGTTTTTCAGCCATTTATGAACAACCAATAAATATGCTGTTAGGAGTTGATTCGATGCATTCTTCAATTTTGAAGTCTTTTATGGCCATTGCCACGATCGTCACGCTGACGCAATCACAGGCAGATATGGTTCCGTCATCTTCATTCACCAATGAAAATGACAATTCGCGTCTTGCAACGCGAGTACTCAATAAAGAAGCTCAAAGCTTCAATTCAAATTTCACAAATTTGAACAGCCTTTCAATCACTGAGCGTTCTGGCGATAAAGTTCGCCGTGAAACCATTGCAGCGAAAATTGAACTTCCTGCAGAAGAGCCTTCAGTGATTGAAAAACTGAATACAGTGGCTTCTAATACTGTACGTAAATTCAGTCAGACAGGTACAGCGTCTTGGTATGGTCGTCAATTCCACGGCCGTAAAACTGCAAGCGGTGAAACCTTTGACATGAACGCAATGACAGCTGCCCATCGTAGCCTGCCATTGAACTGCTATATTCGCGTAACTAACCGCAATAACGGCAAGAGCGTCGTGGTTAAAGTAAATGACCGCGGTCCTTTCCATGGTAACCGTGTTGTTGATTTATCTTACGGTGCTGCGAAACAGTTGGGTATTACCAGTGCAGGTACTGCAAAAGTCAGTATTGAACGTGTCGCTGGTCCAAATTCTTAAGATTTGACCTGCAACACATTTAACAAAAGCCACAGCAATGTGGCTTTTTTATTGTGCTCATTTTCTAGAAGAATATAAACGCTCCTGCTCCGCCCTATCTTAAAGTTCTTTCAAGAAAATTTTGGTAGGCTCATCCTGCCTGATAAAATTCGCTCGCTTGCATGATTAACTTTTGACCATATCCGGATTCTGCTTTATATTTCCAGATAAGCAAAACATGTTCATGGAATGGAGCGAAGAATGAAAACAATATCTGAATGGTTTGATGAATATAGTGACAGCCATCAAAATAAAACCAATAAGCTGATTCACTGGGTTTGCGTGCCGACCATCTATTTTTCGATTATTGGCATTCTAGCGCATTTCAGCGCTTTGCTGACTACCCTGCTACTGGTTTTGGCTTTTATCTTCTATGCACGCCTAGATCTTGTTTTGGCAGTAGCGATGGCTGTATTAACGCTGGTGATGGCTTGGCTCATCTGGATTCTGCCAGTCGGTACCGGTTTCTTTATTGCCCTGTTTGTCTTAGCCTGGATTGGCCAATTTTATGGGCACAAAGTGGAAGGTAAAAAGCCTTCGTTCTTCAAAGACCTCCAATTCCTCCTCATTGGCCCAATTTGGTGCATGGATGCCTATTTAGGTAAAATCCTACCGAACTGGAAATCGCGCCATAACAGCGCAATTATGAGCGTTTAAACGCCATATTCGATTTATCCAATTGGAAGAACCTTATTGATAGGTTCTTCCTTGATGTTTTAACCAGCCATCGACATGTTTTCGCGCAGGGTCATGATGCGTCCAGTGAATCACCCCGCCCTTGTCACTGTATTCATATTCTCCATAAAACTCGACCTGATCCTGTTTTTGAATACTCTGAATACGCGGTGCCAGATCGATATTATGTGCAACCAGTACAGTTTGGCCATTTGGTAATTCGAGGATAAACTTTTGATGGCGCGATCCTTCATGATCATCTGGCAAAACGGCAATCACCTGCCCGCTTGAACGCACTTGTAGATCACTCTGGCGCTGTTGAAACGCCCGTGCAATTCGGTCCAGATCATCAGTCGTTTGAGAGGGTACTAAATTAGGCTCTGAATGAAGCGTTTCAGTTGTAGCATCAGATGCGGATGGAACAAGTGGTTGGGATTGCTGTAGATCCAGGCCCAGATAAGCAGCAATCAACAGTATAATGATTGCCCCGATGCCCAGATTGGTTTTATTTGGCATTTTTTTATAACTTTTTATTAAATGATGAATACATGATCTGAGCTCTATCACTAGACCCAAATCCTGCTCTTGAATTGCTGATGAAGAATAGACCAGCATAAAAAAGCCCCATCAATCAGATAGGGCTTTTTCTAATTCCTCAGGAATTATTTTGCAGCAGCTTGAGCAGCAGCAACTTCTTCAGCGAAGCTCATTTCTGCTTTTTTCTCAATGCCTTCACCAACTTCGAAACGAACGAAGTTTGCAACTGTAGTACCAGTTGCTTTAAGAACGTCCGCAACTTTCTTGTCGTTGTCGATTACGTACATTTGACGCTCAAGCACAACTTCATTCAAGTATTTCTCAACAGAACCTACAACCATCTTCTCAACGATATTTGCTGGCTTGCCAGATTCAAGTGCTTTCGCTTCAGCAATTTCTTTCTCTTTCGCGATAAGCTCAGCAGAAACGCCTTCAGCATTTACAGCAACTGGGTTGAACGCAGCAACGTGCATTGCCAAGCCTTTACCTGTAGCTTCATCACCAGTGTAAGAAACAACAACACCGATTTTAAGACCGTGTTTGTAAACTGCAAGGTTTTCGCCTTCAACAATTTTCGCACGACGTACTTGGATGTTTTCACCGATCTTTTGAACAAGAGCGATACGCGCTTCTTCAACAGTTGCACCATCTTCTAGTTTCAATTCAGCGATTTGAGCAGGATCAGTTACGTTTGCAGCAAGTGCAGCAGCAGCAACTTTCGCAGAGAAACCAGCAAAGTTTTCGTCTTTTGCAACGAAGTCAGTTTGACAGTTAACTTCTAGAAGAAGTGCTTTGTTGCCGTCTTGAGCAATCGTGATTGCGCCGTCAGCAGCAATGTTACCTGCTTTTTTAGCAGCTTTAGCTTGACCAGATTTACGTAGGTTGTCGATCGCCAGTTCAACGTCGCCGCCCGCTTCTGTCAAAGCTTTTTTACATTCCATCATTGCAAGACCAGTACGATCGCGCAATTCTTTAACCATGCTTGCTGTAACTGCAGTCATGTTTATCTCCTAAATTCGGTAGAAAATGAATTCTTTTTAGAACAGAAACGGCCCAGAGGAGTTCTCATGGGCCGCCTGCATACATAACGCTTACTTTGCCACCATCACATGTCGCAAAAATGACAAGCTAGCGTCAAACGCATTAAGCCTCAGAAGCTGGAGCTTCTTCTGCTTTAGCTTGTGCATTTGCTTGTGATTGAGCATATTCTTTACCAGCAAGAATCGCATCAGCCATAGCAGAAGCATAAAGTGTTACTGCACGGATCGCATCATCGTTACCCGGGATAACGTAGTCTACGTTGTCTGGGTTAGAGTTTGTATCAACGATACCGATTACAGGAATACCAAGGTTCTTAGCTTCTTTGATTGCAATCGCTTCGTGATCAACATCGATTACGAATAATGCGTCAGGTAAACCACCCATGTTTTTAACGCCGCCTAAGCCACGCTCAAGTTTTTCCATCTCACGAGTACGCTCTAGAGCTTCACGTTTAGTCAGCTTAGCGAAAGTACCGTCTTGAGATTGAGTTTGAAGGTCTTTTAAACGGTTGATAGATTGGCGAAGTGTTTTCCAGTTCGTCAACATACCACCTAACCAGCGGTGATCTACATATGGTTGACCAGCGCGTTGAGCTTGTTCACGGATGATCGCAGAAGCTGCACGTTTAGTACCAACGAACAAAACTTTGTTCTTTTTGCTAGCCAAGTTGTTAGCAAAGTTCAAAGCATCATTTAACGCAGGAACAGTGTGCTCAAGGTTGATGATGTGAATTTTGTTACGCGCACCAAAGATGTAATCACGCATCTTTGGATTCCAGAAACGAGTTTGGTGACCAAAGTGCGCGCCAGCTTGAAGAAGGTCGCGCATGCTTACGTTGTAATCTGCCATTTTCTTTACCTTAAAGTTTGGGTTAGGCCTCCATATACCCGCATTCTCCACCCTAAAGGGCACCCAGAGTAATGTGTCGATATATGTGCGGATTTTTTGCCTCATCGCACAAAGCCCGTGAAATTTATTCACGAAAAAGCATTTGATAAAATGGGCGGCTATTTATACCATAGTCACACACAAATTTCCAAAAGTTTTTAGAGATCATGAACAACACTTACCAAGCTCCACGTCGACTCATCAAAACCTCTGACGAAATTGAAAAAATGCGTGTGGCAGGGCGACTGGCGGCAGAAGTTTTGGATATGATCAAACCGCATATTGTTCCGGGTGTCACCACTCTGGAACTTGATACGATTTGTCATGACTATATTGTCAATCAACAACAGGCGATTCCTGCATGCTTAGGCTATGGCGCTGCACCGGGTCGACCTGCCTTCCAACATACCATTTGTACTTCTGTGAACCATGTGGTGTGTCACGGCATTCCATCAGACAGTAAAAAATTGAAAAAAGGCGACATCCTGAACATTGATGTGACCGTGATTAAAGATGGCTATCATGGTGACACCAACATGATGTACATCGTGGGTGGTGAAACCACGATCCTTGCCAACCGTCTATGTAAGGTAGCGCAAGAAGCCATGTACCGGGGTATTGAAACTGTAAAACCAGGTTCAACCATTGGCGATATTGGTCATGCCATTCAGCAGTATGTGGAATCCGAGCGTTTTGGCGTGGTACGTGAATATTGTGGTCACGGTATTGGTACAACTTTCCATGACGAACCGCAAGTGCTGCATTATGGTCAACCAGATACTGGCATGGTGCTTGAAGAAGGTATGACCTTTACCATTGAACCAATGGTCAATGGCGGTGACTGGAAAACCAAATTACTCGGTGATAAATGGACAGTGGTCACCAAAGATCACTCATTGTCAGCACAATATGAACATACAATTCTAGTGACTAAAACCGGCGCGGAAATTTTAACCGCACGCCCGGACGAAGATTTGTCACGCTTTAGTGCGTAACCACAATATCAACAACACAAAATGGTCACTTTAAAGTGGCCATTTTTATTTTATATTTCATGCATTCATATGCATGACCGAGATGTAACAAGTCTCTTCTCTCCTGCTCCGAGCATATCGAAATTCAAGATAAAGTTCGGCCAATACACCATTTTTTCCTTAAAGTTTTCCAAATTCTTTTGCCCTATCTGCACCATTTTAGGCTAAGATAATGTGCTTTTTATTTTTTAATCCCTATAAGAAGGAATACTGCCGTGGACGTACGTCTCTCTGATCGTGTGAATGCCATCAAACCGTCCCCTACGCTTGCTGTGACCAACAAAGCTGCTGAATTAAAAGCTGCAGGTCATAACGTGATTGGTTTGGGCGCAGGTGAACCAGATTTTGATACCCCTCAACACATCAAAGATGCAGCAATTGCAGCGATTAACAACGGTTTCACCAAATACACCGCTGTTGACGGTACGCCAGGTCTTAAAAAAGCCATTATTGCTAAATTCAAACGCGACAATAACCTAGACTATGCAGCAAACCAGATTCTGGTTTCTTGTGGTGGTAAGCAATCATTCTTTAACTTAGCTTTAGCTTTGTTAAACAAAGGTGATGAAGTCATCATCCCAGCACCTTTCTGGGTAAGCTACCCAGACATGGTGATCATCGCTGAAGGTGTTCCTGTTATTGTGAAATGTGGTGAAGAACAACGTTTCAAAATCACTCCTGAGCAATTAGAAGCTGCAATCACGGACAAAACTCGTCTAGTGGTATTAAACAGCCCTTCTAACCCTACAGGTATGATCTATACCAAAGCTGAGCTTGAAGCGCTGGCTGACGTACTTCGTAAATACCCAGAAGTGTATATCGCATCTGATGACATGTACGAACCAATCCGTTGGGATGACGAGTTCTACAACATCGCAACAGTTGCACCAGACCTTTATGACCGCACGATTGTGTTAAACGGTGTGTCTAAAGCTTACGCAATGACTGGCTGGCGTATCGGCTACGCAGCGGGCCCTGCTAAACTGATTGGTGCAATGAAAAAGATCCAGTCTCAATCAACTTCTAACCCAACTTCTATTTCGCAAGTTGCTGCTGAAGCTGCATTGAATGGTCCTCAAGACGTTCTTGAACCAATGATTGAAGCATTCAAACGTCGTCATGACCTAGTTGTGAAAGGCTTGAATGATATTCACGGTATTTCTTGCTTGCCTGCTGATGGCGCATTCTATGCATATGCCAACATCAAACCGTTGATTCGTGCAAAAGGTCTTAAATCTTGCACAGAATTCTCTGCATGGTTACTGGAAGAAACTGGCGTTGCAGTAGTACCTGGTGATGCATTCGGTCTTGGCGGTTTTATGCGTATCTCTTACGCTACTGCTGACGAAGTACTGGTAGATGCCCTTGCTCGTATCAAGAAAGCTGCTGATTCTATCAAAGGCGTTGATGCTGCGATTGCTTCAATCGAAGCTGAAAAAGCTGCAAAATAATCTAGCTTGCTAAATAAAAAAACCCGCGAATTTCGCGGGTTTTTTTATGTTCTTCAACATGTATTAAACAGTGAGTCGTATTCGCTTATAGCTCAAGTATTTAATGAGTAAACAAACAAAACATAGACTTGCTGCAATCGTGTACGCAATACTCAACATCCACCAAAAACCATGAATCCCCAATGCATTGCTTTGCCAATTGAACAGTGTCATTGGATGATACGCCACATACCAACCACCACCTAAGCCCATGACCAGCACCGTACTGATAAAAATAAACATCGGTCTGACAATTCTCGCCAGCAACGTAGCATTGCCAAACTAATCACCAGTAGCTCATCAAAGATATGCATCCAACACATTAACAAGATCGATGCCAAGGCTAATGCAATTACCTGCGCATCATTGCTAAATAACCCTACAATCCAACTATCTAAACCCCAAATAGTCAACATGACAACGATAGCTATTAGCATCACAGCCATCAGTGCCCGTTTACTGAGTTGCCATGCAGCATCAATCTGCTCCGCACCGATTTTAGTCGACACCAAAATACCGAAGGCGGATGCCATCGACATCGGCAACATAAACATCAAGCCCAATAAACCAAGCATCACCTGATGTGCATTCACTACAATGTCACCCGAAGGCAAGATCAGCAAAGCAATCGCGCTGATGGCAAATACATCCACAAAAGTCACCACCGCATTGGGCAATCCAATTTTTAAAATTTTCCACAAAGTCTGCCAGTGAAAGAAAACACCAGACCACTGGATCTTTAACTTCCGCTCAAGGAAGAAAAAATAGTAAACAAACAACAGTACCCACTGCACAATCAAATGTGCCATGAATGCACCTTCAACCCCATAGCTTGTAACATAACCTTCAATGCCATAAATCAAGACATAAGCCAAAGTCACTTTGAGCAGTAAATAGATCATATTGGCGTAGAACACGCGCTTAGCCTGCCCACAGGCTTGGGTTAAAATATATAAAATGCGCAACAATAAATGCGCTGGAATCGTCCAAGCCAACAGCCACAGACATGACACAATCAATGCCTGTAAGGCCGCATCTGCCTTTAAAAAATCAAGCAAAGGAGTCACATGATTAAACAGGTACATCGCAACAGCAGAAATCACCAGTACAATCAAAATACTTTGCTTCACAATACGCTGTATATCCGCATAATCCTGACGTCCATTGGCTTCTGCCAGCTCTTGCATCATGCCCTGTAACACCCCAATACCCGTCACAAAGCACAAAGAATAAACAGACAAACAGACTGCCAATGCAGCCACATGCTGAGGTGAAAAATGTGATAGAAAAATCACGTCGAACAAACTACTGAGCATAATAATGGCATTACTGAGAAAAATAGGCACCCAAAGATGCAGAAACTTTTTCATTACCCTATCACTCGATTTTTAATTCTTTTATAAGATTCGTTTTTTGGCAGATTATTTAGATCTGAGATATTTCATTAGAAATGTATACCAGTATCCTGCCATAACTCATTCTATTTCTTATTTTTTATAAAAATGACATTACTCAGGTGCAGGCAATGTACTTCTTACAAAATAATCCGCCATTCCTATACCAGATTGCTATTATCGATGTCACAATTTTGAATTAAATCTCAACAACTCAAGAATAATGACAGGAAAATTACAATGAACCCAAAAGAAATGAGCGGTTTAGCATTACTGGAAGCGATGCGTGATGAAAAAATCCCGGCCCCAAGTATTAGCGAAACCATGTCGATGCAACCAGCAGTGATTAAAAGCGGACATGTAGAATTTAAGGTAAAAGCTGATCATCGACATTTAAATCCGCTTGGCGGCGTCCATGGTGGTTTTGCTGCAACCGTTTTGGATACCGTGACAGGCTGCGCGATTCATACTTTACTTGAAGCAGGTGTCGGTTATGGCACCATTGATCTGAATGTAAAGATGTGCCGCCCCATACCTCAGAATCAGCCACTGAAAGCCGTAGGAAAATCAATTAATCTCAGTAAAAATTTAGGTATTTCTGAAGGTCAGATTCTGGATGAAGAAGGTCGCCTGTATGCTCATGCCACTGCGACCTGTATGATTATTCGGACTGAATGAAATTGCTAGCCTGCACAACTCATCAGGTAATTCATTTAAATAATACTGCTTTTCGTCTGCCCCGCTTCAACACATGACAAGCGTGGTCGAGTTAAGCCTTGAAACTCAAAATAATGCTTGGAAACATTGGCTAATTCCACATCTTGTGTTTGTGTTGTTGAGGCTTGCCACGCTTTAGACTGATTAGTACCTGTCAAAAGATTGCCAGAAATGGCATAGATATAAAGGTCTTTGCCTTGCTCTTGCAGATAGTCTGCATTCAGGAAAACTTCAAAGTTAAATTGACGTTCAGTTTCTACCAACCATTTTTCTGCAAACCATAATTGCAGCAAATCACCTAAATAAAGTGATTTTTGCGCCAAAGGCCATAGCGTGATATGAGCGTCTTTAACCGGGATATAATACTGTGCAGGATCGGCAATAATTTGCAGATAGTTTTCTTGATAATAAGCCAGTTGAGAGAAAATTTGAGGGATGTTGAGCGTATTCATTCGCTGTCTCCGGTTTAGCCATTTTTGTGCTGGCAAGTAGGTTTAAATCCACACTGTTTGACCATTCGGTCAAACGACTTTATGGTTTTAATCTAGCAAGTGAAATTTATTCTGACAAGTATTTTTCGTGAAATTTATGCAATTGCCTAAATTAAAAACAGACAGGCTGTATTTATAATAAATATGATAATTTTTGCTTGACCCCTGTCAAAATCTCTCTATAATCGCTTTCAGATTCTCCAATAGCTCAGTCGGTAGAGCGACGGACTGTTAATCCGCAGGTCCCTGGTTCGAGCCCAGGTTGGAGAGCCAAATTCAAGAAAGCCCACTTCATAATGAGTGGGCTTTTTTATGCTCTTAAGATTTAAAAACCTGTGATATTCAAAAATTGAAAATAAATAATTATTTTCACTCCCTCATAAATCTCGATATATAAATACCCCTCTTTTAAAATTTCGAGATATAAAAAATCCCCCATAAATGGAGGATTTTTAAATTTTCACCGAGATTAAGCCGCTTGAGCCGGAACACCGCTATGAAAACGGAAAGTTTCATCAGGCGCGAGAATCAGCTGTTTTTCAACTTCACGAATATGCAAGATTCGCTCCTGAATATCCTCTTTTGGATTTTTCAGTTTCGCTGTGGTTGCCACATCCATCGCCAAAGCCAAATAGTCTTCAAAATGGCGAGATTCGGATTTAAGCAAATAACGATAGTAACGCGCCAGCTCATCATCAACGCGCGAAGCAAGCGCGTAGAAACGCTCACAGGAACGTGCTTCCACAAAGGCACCAATCACCAAGACATCAATCAAGGCTTCAGGTTCAAAAGTGCGGATTTCTTTGCGCAAACCACCGGCATAACGCCCGGCACTCAAGTTCTGCCAAGCCTGACCACGCTTATTCATCAATTCAAGTACTTGCTCATAATGCAGCATTTCTTCCCGCACCAGCTGTGCAAGCTTCACCTGTAGATCAACAAAATAGCTATAGCGAAACATCAGGTTCATGGCTGTGCTGGCTGCTTTTTTTTCACAGTTGGCATGATCCTGCATCAAGATTTCAAGATTTTCGACCGCCATATCCAGCCATGCTTGCGGTGTTTCACAACCAAGGAAAGCAATCACCGGCTGCATCAGTTCATCATAATTAATATTCGACATAATTACTCTAATCTTAACGCGCTGACTTAATCACAGCTTTCATTTGCTGAACCGCTTGTGCCAGACCGACAAATACCGCATCTGCAATTAAAGAATGACCGATATTGAGCTCATGAATCTGTGGAATCGCGGCGATTGGCGTTACGTTATCCAAATTTAGACCATGACCTGCATTCACCACCAGACCTTTAGATGCAGCATATTCAGCACCTTTCACAATGCGTTCAAGTTCCGCTTGTTGCACTTCTGGAGTTTCTGCATCGGCATAGGCGCCTGTGTGAATCTCAATCGTCGGTGCACCACAAGCAACTGCTGCATCAATTTGTGCAAAATCGGCATCAATAAATAAAGATACATCACTACCAATAGCTGCCAGCTCTTGAGTCGCTGCTTTTACAGCATCAAAATTACCCACGACATCCAGACCACCTTCAGTAGTCACTTCCTGACGTTTTTCAGGAACAAAGCAAACATGCTGTGGCTTGATTTCCTTGGCAAAGGCGATCATTTCATCCGTTACCGCCAACTCAAGGTTCATACGGGTTTTTAGCGCAGGACGCATACGACGTACATCGTCATCCTGAATGTGACGACGGTCTTCACGCAAGTGCAAGGTAATACCTTCTGCCCCTGCCTGTTCGCAGATCAATGCAGCATTGACTGGGTCTGGGTACGTCGTACCACGTGCTTGTCTTAATGTTGCGACATGGTCAATATTGACACCAAGTAATGCAGCCATAATCTTTTCCTAACTACGATTGAGATTGAGAGTTTTGAATCCAGAGTTGTCGACTTTTTAATGGTCGATCACCGAGCAAGGCCGTGATCACCTGTCGATACAGTTTCGTCAGTAATTGTAACTGTTCCGGATTAAAATCCCCACCATTTTCATGCATCAACATACTTAAAATCTGTTGACCAGACATAGTGGAGCGTAAGGCTTTGGCCGATGGCATAAAGCCGGCATTGAGCTGAAAATAATAATGCTGTAGTGGATCAATCTGCGCCTGATTGGCATCTACCGAAAAATCCAGACCATAACCGAGTTCTTCCAACAAAACATGCTCAAACTGGCGCAAGATCTGTTTTAAATATAAATTTGGATTGGATTGTGCGGATAACTGCTGCAATGCAGTCAAAGTCTCAGCATATTTGGCAAAAGTTTGCGGCATTTCGACTTCTAAAGGACATAACCGCAACAGGATTTCATTCAGATAAAAACCCGAAAAAAAGGCATCGCCAAAAAAGAAAATCGGCTGATTAACAATTTCCAGTTTAGTAAAATTTTTGAGTTCGGATTTACCCGAAGCCTGCAAACGAATAGGCTGATATTGCGGTGGTGGCATTTGCCTGAGAATACCATCTACCCTGCCATATTCTTGAGTAAATAAATGCACAATATGACTGCGTTCACGGTACTTACGATGATGAATCAGATAGCCATGCAGTACTTCATTACGCATAAGCGGGTACTTTAATCCTTATCTTTTTTTGATTTTTTATCATCTTCTTCGTCATCCCCATCTGGGATCACTGCTCCCACAACAGCCGCAGTGCCTTTGACTGCGACTTTTGTGGTTTTATAAGCCACCTTGACAGGAACCGTGACCACTTTATGAATACAGCCTTGCAGAAATAAAACACATGCAACCACTGCCAACACTTTCATCATCACAGAATTCCTCGAGGGGGTTTATATTCTTATCGCTTAGATATCACTATAACCTAAGCTTTTTAATGCACGCTCATCATCAGACCAGCCACCTTTGACTTTCACCCAAAGGGTCAGCATGATTTTTTGCTCGAACATTTTTTCCATGTCGAGACGCGCATCCATACCGATTTTTTTCAGTTTGACACCTTTTTCGCCAATCACAATGGCTTTTTGGCTCGGACGATCAACAAAAATCGTGGCATCAATATAGGTACAGGCTGCTTTCATACGACCGGTTTTTTCATTCAAGACCGGCTCTTCAGTTTTGAATGATTCGATCTGAACGGTCAAATCATATGGAAGTTCTTCACCCAGCTGACGCATGATCTTTTCACGGATAATTTCAGATGCCAGGAAACGCTCTGAACGATCGGTCAGTTGATCCAGTGAATACAGGGGTGGCTGGAATGGAAGATACTTGGCAATCGTGTCACGTAGATGTTCAAGATTGGCACCACGAAGTGCAGATACCGGTACAATTTCTGCAAAGTTCATCAGCTTTTCGCGTTCACGAATCAGCGGCAGAGCTTCGTTCTTGTTTTCAAAAGTATCCAGCTTGTTGATCACCAGAATCACTGGCATTTCAGCATTTTTCAGCTTTTCCAGAACCAGGTCATCGTTTGGCGTCCACTTTTGTGCATCCACTACGAATAAAACCAGGTTTACATCACGCAAAGCCGAATGTGCCGCACGGTTCATCATTTTATTGATGGCACGGACTTCTTTTTTATGCATCCCCGGTGTATCAACAAATACCGCCTGAGATTTTTCACGTGAATCAATCCCCACGATTTTATGACGTGTGGTTTGCGGTTTACGTGAGGTAATTGAAAGCTTCTGACCCAGAATATGGTTCATTAAGGTAGATTTACCCACATTCGGGCGACCTACAATGGCAACAAAACCACTGCGATAATCCGATGGGATTTCGGTGCCTTGTGCACTAAAAAATTGACTAATAAGGTCGTGACTGTCGCTTTGCGACTCGTGATCAGCATCAATGTGATCGGAATGAGTAGTCATTAAGACTTATGCTCCAAAAGTTTCAAAATATCCGCCGCAACGGCTTGTTCAGCAAAACGCCGGCTCGCGCCTTCGCCTTGCATAGTCGGTAATCCCGCAATCTGGCATTCCACTTTAAAATGCTGATTGGGTGCATCACCTTGAATATCTACAACCTCGTAAACTGGGAGAGGTTTCTTACGTGCTTGTAAATACTCTTGTAAGCGAGATTTAGGATCTTTAAGCTGATCTGTCGGCTCAATATGATCTAAATAGGGCTCGTACCATTTTAACACAATCGGTTCTAGCACAGTGAGATCACCGCAGTCGACATAGATTGCGCCAATAATGGCTTCTACTGTATCTGCCAGTATAGACTCACGATGATGACCACCAGATTTCAATTCACCGGTACTGAGAATTAAATTCTGGCTCAGTTTTAAATCATTGGCGATTTTTCCTAATGCTTCCTGACGAACCAGGGTTGCACGCATACGCGTCAACCGGCCTTCATTTTCGCTTGGATAGGCATTAAAAAGATAATTCGCAATGATCATCCCTAAAAGAGAATCGCCCAGAAATTCCAGGCGCTCGTAGTTGTGTTTATGACTGACTGAACGATGAGTCAATGCCAGTTTCAGCAAATCAGCCTGTTTAAACTGATAGCCGATCCGTTTGGCAAGACGTTCATCATTTAGCTTTGACTGTGCTTTGATCAAACTCTTTCTCAAACTTCATCACTAAATCGATATTCATTATGAAATTTTTACGAATTTCATAATTCTTGTGCACCTGTAAACCATCGGTATTGGTGACTTTGGCAATTTCGTCAAACTTCAGATCACGAATATTATTCATGTCTAAACGCTGACTCATCTGTTGACGGAATTTTTCTGGCGTTATATTGGCTGGAGCACTTTTCAACAGCGCTTCAATCTCACCATCTACCATACGATCATCGAAGTATGGTCCCCACACCGCAATCGCCACTTTTGCAAGAAATGCAAAGCCCACGATTGCAAATAAAACCCCAATATAAGAAGCACCTTGTTGATGTCTCATTTTTATTTTCCTGATTGAAACAATTAATCGATTGTTCCGTTTCGACCAAACGATGGCAATTTAAAGCCAGGCTCTTTATGCATCCAGATATAGAAGGCACGACCTGTTAAGTTTTCTTCCGGAACAAGCCCCCAGAAACGACTGTCAGCACTCTGATCGCGATTATCCCCCATCGCAAAGTAATGACCTTCTGGCACTTTCACTTCCCAATATAAACCATTTTCACCTGAATATTTACCATTTTCCAGATAGTTAATAAAAGGTGCCTGACGAGCGACATTTACGCCTTCCAGCTCACGCATGGTAAAGGTATGCTCACCCAAGGTTTCTTTATGATAAATGGCATTTGGAGTATCTAAACGGTCTTTTTCGCGGCTAAATTCTACTGGAACTTTCGCTACTTTTTCACCATTAATGCTCAACTGGCCATGATCATAAACAATATGATCGCCTGGCAAGCCGACAATACGCTTGATATAACTGATGGTCGGGTGCGGTGGATAACGGAACACTGCGACATCACCACGTTTCGGACTACCGGTATCAATAATTTTGGTATTGACCATAGGCAGTTTAATGCCATAGTCAAATTTATTCACCAGAATAAAGTCGCCAGTTTCCAGGGTCGGCACCATCGAATCGGATGGAATATTAAATGGTTCAAATAAAAACGAACGCAGAACCAGTACAATCGTCAGTACTGGCCAAAAATCATAAGCCCAAGTGATAATAAAATTTTCATTGCCCTTGCCCCGGGTCTGTCTCTGTTTCAGGACAAACTTGTCGAGTAACCACAGTGCGATAAAAAACAGGGTCGCAGGAACAAGAATCAAATTAAAATCAAAATCCATGGGCTTATATCCTTCTTATTTTAGCGTTCGACTTTTAATACAGCTAAGAATGCTTCTTGCGGGATTTCGACACTGCCCACCTGTTTCATGCGTTTCTTACCTTCTTTCTGTTTAGACAGAAGTTTTTTCTTACGTGAAACGTCACCACCATAACATTTCGCCAATACGTTTTTACGCATCGCTTTTACAGTCGAACGTGCAATGATTTGTGCACCAATCGCTGCCTGAATCGCGACATCAAACATTTGACGCGGAATCAGGTCTTTCATTTTTTCAACCAGCGCAATACCACGATGACGTGCATCATTACGGTGACAGATCATCGCCAAGGCATCGACTTTTTCACCATTAATCAGCACATCCACTTTCACCAGTGACGAACTTTCAAAACGAACGAAGTTGTAGTCAAGCGATGCAAAACCACGTGAACAAGACTTCAATTTATCAAAGAAATCCATCACCACTTCTGCCATTGGAATTTCGAAAGTAATCGATACCTGGTTTGCCATAAACTTCATGTCTTTTTGCACGCCACGGCGCTCAACACACAAGGTCATCACATTACCCAGATATTCCTGCGGTACCAGAATATGACATTCAGCAATCGGTTCACGCAGGTCTTCTACGGTTGAACCATCCGGCATTTTAGATGGACTGTCGATATAAATCGTCTGGCCATTTTTCATGACCGCTTCATAAATTACGGTCGGCGCAGAAGAAATCAGGTCAAGATCATACTCGCGCTCTAAACGCTCCTGTACGATCTCCATGTGCAGCATGCCGAGGAAGCCACAGCGGAAACCAAACCCGAGCGCATCCGAACTTTCCGGCTCAAAGAACAGCGCCGAGTCGTTAATTTGCAGTTTATGCAATGCTTCACGGAAAGGTTCAAAATCGCTGGCATCAATCGGGAATAGACCGGCATAAACCTGCGGTTTCACCTTTTTAAAGCCCGGTAATGTTGCCACTTCAGGTGTCGCTGCCAGAGTAATCGTATCACCGACCGGTGCACCGAAAATATCTTTAATACCTGCAATCACAAAGCCAACTTCACCCGCTTCCAGCATACCGGTTTCAGTATGTTTCGGGTTAAAGATCCCCACGGAAGTAATGATATGCGTTTGACCTGTTGATTTGATCAACATCTTGTCGCCTTTACGCACACGACCCTGCTTGACGCGTACCAAAGATACGACACCAAGGTAGTTATCAAACCATGAATCTACAATCAGGGCTTGCAACGGCGCTTCGCGATCACCTTCAGGGGCAGGAATTACATTGACCAGTGTTTCAAGCACGCCCTCAATACCCAAACCTGTTTTTGCAGAACAGGTCGGCGCTTCTGTGGCTTCAATCCCGATGATATCTTCAATTTCCTGAATCACACGTTCAGGTTCAGCTTGCGGCAAGTCGATCTTGTTTAGTACCGGAAGGACTTCCAGACCTTGCTCAATTGCGGTATAGCAGTTGGCAACCGACTGTGCTTCTACGCCCTGCGCAGCATCTACCACCAGTAAGGCACCTTCACAGGCAGCGAGCGAGCGTGATACTTCATAAGAGAAGTCGACGTGTCCCGGTGTATCAATAAAGTTCAACTGATACTCTTGACCATTAGGATGAGTATAGTACAAGGTTACCGAAGTGGCTTTAATGGTAATCCCACGTTCGCGCTCAAGCTCCATTGAGTCAAGGACTTGAGCCTGCATTTCACGATCTTGCAAACCGCCACAAGTTTGAATAAAGCGATCCGCTAGGGTCGATTTACCGTGGTCAATGTGCGCAATAATCGAGAAGTTACGAATGTTTTTAATATCAACAGATTTTTTAGCTTGCGCCATGGGTTACCTTGAGAAAAAACACGCTATGTAATTTAAAAATATTACATAACAAAAGCCGAATAGAAATTGCGAAGGATTATAGCAGAATGGTGATCTAGAAAAAGAATTATATTTTTTCCTTTATTCCCTAGGTCGCGTACACCTCAGTCAGATGAAATCTGGATCACCATGATTAGAAAATAGCTCCCCAGCTCCACTTCTTCCTCAATATTATCAAAGTGTACTGATCAAACTGGAAAATGTTGCCTCATTAATCCAGATGTAAAGTTGAAAAGTCAAAAGGATTTACATGCTCTGAAAGTGGCTGATAAGCCTGAGTAAAAGTTGGTGACATACGTTTTGGACGCCCCGTGGCCATTTCGATACAAGCCCATTGCGTACTGCCGTTAAACAACAGGGTCTGATCCTGTGGTCGATAAAATGCGTATTGTCTAAAGGAATACAGGGCATTGATATCATTCAGCCAAGTGCGCAGAATAATCTCGTCTCCTTCAAAAGCTGCCTTGCGATATTGCACCTGATGTTCAACTGCGACCATGGCATGTTTCAGCTCTACATATTGCTTGAGTCCCAAGCCCAGTTTTTCAATATGAGCTGATGCGACATCCTGCATCCATTGCACATAGACCACATTGTTCACATGACCCAAACCATCAATATGTTTGGCTTGTACCTTTAAAGAAAGATCAAAAATACCACTCACTTTGCTGTTATCCTTTCCATGATTTTAAGGCTATAGAGTCTACCGAATTTATCGCTGGGGTAAATTGCAAAAAATAAAAAACCGCTTATACAAGCGGTCTTTCACAAAAATCTAGCAATTTTATGAGATACGCATCCCGACCACCGCAAGCTGCCCCTGACGAATCAAGGTCACGCGCGCGATGCTACCCTTTTTCAGTTCAGACACCTCCTGCACAAACTGATTTGAATTCAGTACTGTCTGGTTATTAATTTGAGTGATCACATCATTCGGCATGATTCGTGCCTGTGCTGCAATACCACCCGGACGTACATCCTGAATCACCACACCGCCTTTGATTTCCAGACTCGCCAACTCTGCTGGACTTAAGTCACGAATTGAAACCCCGATCACTGGTCCTTTGTTTGGTTGAGCCTGTGTGCCTGCTTTTGCCGGGGTATCATCTGGTGCCGCACTTAAAGTCGCTGCAATACTACGACGTTTATCATCACGCAAGATTTCAAGTTGTACCTGCTGCTGAGGTGCAGTACGGTTCAGATAGTTCAACAGTTCACTGGTACGTGAAATTGGGGTACCGTTGTATTTCAAGATGACATCACTGGCACGCAGACCTGCACGTGCAGCCGGAGAGTTTGGTGCAACCTGAGTTACCAGAGAACCTTCTGGTTTAGGCAGGTTATAAGATTCGGCCAGGTTACGGTCGATATCCTGTAAACTTACGCCCAGATAAGAGCGGGTCACTTTACCATTCTTCTTCAGTTGATCTGCAACTTCCATTGCCACATCAATCGGAATCGAGAAGGACAAACCCATATACCCACCGGTTCCACTAAAGATCCGTGAGTTGACACCGACCACTTCACCACGCTGGTTAAATAGAGGACCCCCTGAATTACCCGGGTTCAATGCTACATCTGTCTGGATGAAAGGTACTGCAGTTTCACCCATCATGTTGCGCATTTTGGCACTAACGATTCCGGCAGAAGCGGAATAATCAAAACCAAATGGCGAACCAATTGCGAGTACAGGCTCACCAACACGTAAGCGTCCTACATCACCCGTCCGTAATTCTGGGAAATTCGAGCCATTAACTTTAAGCAAAGCTACGTCAGTTCGTGCATCACTCCCTACAACAGTGGCATCAATTTCACGACGGTCATTCAGGGTAATGGTGACTTTGGAAGCATCTTCAACCACATGATGATTGGTCAGCAGATAACCATCCTTGCTGATAAAGAATGCACTGCCATAGCCCGTCTTTTCCTGTGGCATACGCTGCTGCGGAATAATCACCTGATTACCAAAAAAGCGGCGCAGAATTTCCGGAACTTGTTGTTGTAAGAGCTCTTCTTCGCTCATTTTTTTAACGACATTGACACTGACCACTGCAGGACTGACCTGCTCGACCAGATTTGAAAAATCAACCGGCGTGACCGCCTGCAACTGTGCAGCACTCATGGTGAGAGTGGCTGCAAATAATCCTTTTTTTAAGTCTAGAATTTTCATATAAATTATTCACTCAAATTATTGATAAATTTATGTAAATAGGTTTTATCACAAACACTGTAAAGTTTAAGTAATAATATGTTTCAATACTTTATTCTGGGCAATATCTCATTATTAAAGCATTAAGTTAAGGCTTTGATTAATTTTTTTCATCAATAAATGAGCACTTCAACGCTTGCCTTTTGTACAAAAAAGCGCTGTTATTACCAAACTTTTTTAAAATTAGCTGATGGACATGTCTAATTTATCCCTTACCCATCAATTTGACGTCATTATTGTGGGCAGTGGCGGTGCTGGTTTAAGTTTAGCCTTATCGCTCCCAGATCATTTTAATATTGCAGTCTTAGCGAAATCCACCCTGACAGATGCCAGTACCTTTTATGCTCAAGGCGGCGTGGCCGCAGTATTGGATGAAATGGACTCAATTGAACAGCATATTGATGACACGATGATTGCAGGCGCACAGCTATGTGAAATGGATGCGGTTAAACAGACGGTAGAAGGTGGCAAACCCTCGGTTGATTTCCTGCTGAAACATGGCGTTCAATTTACCCTCGATGAACAGGAACAATTACATCTCACCCGTGAAGGTGGTCATTCACAGCGCCGAATTATTCATGCGGCCGATGCGACTGGTCGTGCCATTTCCACTACTCTGGTACAACGTGCTCAAGAAAAACAGAATATTAAAATTTTTGAAAATTATATTGCGATTGACCTGATCTGTTCACAAAAGCTCGGTTTAGACGGCGATAATCGTGCGCTGGGTTTATATGCCCTGGATGAAACAACTGAAAAAGTGCATACCTTCTTGGCTCCATTTACCGCCCTTGCCTGTGGCGGTGCTATGAAAGCTTATCTTTACACCTCAAATCCCGACATTGCCACGGGTGATGGTATTGCCATGGCTTATCGTGCCGGCTGCCGGGTCGCCAACATGGAATTTAACCAGTTTCACCCGACCTGCCTTTATCATCCACAAGCACGTTCTTTCCTAATTACTGAAGCAATGCGTGGCGAAGGCGCTTATCTGCGCCTGCCTGATGGTGAACGCTTTATGCTGCGTTTTGACGAACGCGCCGAACTCGCACCGCGTGATATTGTGGCACGTGCCATCGACTATGAAATCAAGCGTCTCGGTATTCGTCATGTCTGGCTGGACATTACCCATAAAGATGAAAGCTTTGTCAAAGAGCATTTCCCGACTCTGTATGCCCGTTTGCTTGAACTAGGGATCGATATTACCAAAGACATGATTCCAGTCGTTCCGGCAGCCCATTACACTTGCGGTGGCGTCGTGGTCGATGAAAACAGTCAGACTGATATTGCTGGACTCTATGCAATTGGGGAAACCTCTTATACTGGCCTGCATGGTGCTAACCGTATGGCCAGTAACTCACTTTTAGAATGTTTTGTCTATGGAATGAGTGCAGCCAAGCACATTCAGGAAAATTTCAAGGCCGATCAGCCAGCTCCTGCAGTCCCAGCTTGGGATGATTCTCAGGTGACCAACCCGGATGAGGATGTGGTGATTCTGCAAAACTGGGATGAACTGCGTCAAACCATGTGGAACTATGTCGGAATCGTACGCACGACGAAGCGTCTGGAACGTGCATTACATCGTATTGAAATGCTGAAAAAAGAAATTACCGAGTATTATCAGGATTACCAGGTCAGCAAAAATCTGATCGAGCTGCGCAATCTGGTGCTGGTGTCCGAGATGATCGTGCGCTGCGCCATGCACCGTAAAGAATCTCGCGGTTTGCATTTCACCTTGGATTATCCCGAGCTGCTACCAGAATTACGCAAAACAGTCCTGGTCCCACCAAATTTTGAAGTGGAAACGCCTTTGGTGAATTGTTAAAAGTATATGGAGATAACATCCTTGGGTGATATCTCCTTTTCTTTTTAGATTTTTATTTACTCAAAAGTAGCTTAGGCTATTTAGAGTGGTCATCTAACTTTCAAACATCTAACGTTGTGGTGGAATTGAATATGTTCCGGTCACATGCGCCACAGGTTCTTCATGATCTATCGAATAAATCCAGACTTCTCCCACAATCAATGCTTTGCCCACCTTGATGAGCTTACACTCTCCCCGTATATCTGTTCCACCTGAAGGTTTACGTAAAAAATTGATATTCAAGTTAGTGGTCACAGCCAAACCAACCAATCCAATTTCACCCAGAATCGCGACATAAAGAGCAAAATCCGCCAAGGTCATCATGGTTGGGCCAGAAACTGTGCCGCCTGGGCGCAATTCTTCTGATCTCACCTGATAAAGCAGAGTGGCTCCACGCGGAGAAACGGCTTCAATCCGGCACTTCTCCAGACTTTGCGGAAATTCTTTTTGTAAAAATTGTTCTATCTCAGTTTTGGTCGTTTTCATATGATTAAAAAATCTTCTATATCAGTCTTAATATAGAAGATTCTTCACAAATAGACCTAGAGAAAAATTAAATAAAAAGTATTTTAATTCCAAGCTTATTTTAAATAACTTAAGGCTTGTTCAAATACCTGCTCAGGGGTTTGAGTTGCATCCAGACGTTTAATCCGTTCAGGATGACGTTGCCACAAGCTTTCATAGCCTGCTCTCACTTTCTCAAAGAAAGTCACTTTCTCCTGTTCAAAGCGATCCAGCGCACCGCGTTCACGTGCTCGGTTCATCCCCAGTTCAATCGGTGCTTCTAACCAGAACGTGATGTCCGGCATACGTGCCACAAAATGCTCATTGAGTAACTGCAACTTGGTTTCGCTCAAACCCCGACCTGCACATTGATAGGCAAAGCTAGCATCGCTAAAGCGATCACACAGGACAATTTTCCCGGCTTCTAATGCGGGCAGAATCACTTGTGCCAAATGCTGTGCACGCGCTGCATACATCAACAACAGCTCGGTATCATGCGCCATGGTTTCTTCATGATTCACAGCTAGCAACAGCGAGCGAATCTGCTCGGCCATTGGTGTTCCCCCCGGTTCTCGGGTGAGAATAACGTCCTTACCCTGTGCGATAAAACCTTCATAGATCGAACGAATGAGCGTGGTTTTACCTACACCTTCGGTGCCTTCAAAGCTAATAAACATACTCATTCCTTATTTTTCGAGCGTAAAATCGTCAGATATTCCTGTACGGCTTTATTGTGGTCATTCAAATTGCTCGTGAACTTATGTCCACCATTACCGGTAGCGACAAAATACAGGTTGTCAGAATTATCCGGATGCATGGCTGCTTCAATGGCTTTCTTGCTTGGCAAGGCAATCGGCGTTGGCGGCAAACCTGAAATGGTATAGGTGTTATACGGCGTCGGTGTGCGTAAATCCTTGCGAGTAATATTACCGTTATAGCTGTCACCCATGCCGTAAATCACGGTTGGATCAGTCTGTAAACGCATGCCAATTTTTAAACGGCGTACAAATACCCCAGAAACTTGTTCCAGTTCACGATCCACACTGGTTTCTTTTTCAATAATGGACGCCATGATCAGCGCTTCATATTTATTCTGATATGGCAGATCAGCTGCACGTTTCGCCCACGCCTCATCCAGTGCTTTCATCTGGCGCTGATACAGATTGGTCAGAATTTTACGGTCAGTTTCACCTTTGGCAAAGAAATAAGTATCCGGTGCAAACAGCCCTTCAGGATGTGAAAACGGAATATTCAATTCTTTGAGTAATTGCTCAGTAGGCAGATGCAGTACTTCTTTGGTGACTAAATCATTTTTCTTCAGGGCATCAATCAGTTGCTTAAAGGTCGTGCCTTCAATTACCAGAATCCGGCTCATCTGGGCATTGTCTGCATCGGAAATCATCTCCAAGACCTGACGGATGCTCATGCCCTGACGCACTTCATACACGCCCGCTTTCATAGTGTCATGAATCATGATGCGCTGATACAGTTTGAGAATGATCGGGAAACTCACCTGATTTTCTTTAGCCAGACGATCAATAAAACCGGAATAGGTTTGACCAGATTCAATCGCGAGCAGCTGTTTTTTTCCTTCTACAGGATAATCCTTCCACAAACTGCTTTTCAGGATCAACGCCAAGATCAAAGCAATACCAATCAGGACTAAGGCAATTCCTTTGAAAGATGAGGAGAATCTCGCTTTATTTTTCTTTTTGGCTTTAGGTTTGGAAGCTGACATATTAAGACATCTGATTTAATCGAAGACGGTTAAAAAGTTCAATACAAGCATCGCCATCCAAGGCGCGCTGCTCAAATTGCGTGACAATTTTCATCGGGCTGAGTGCATTGCAGAAAAACAGGCTCTGAATATGGTTGATTTCATCCATATCGATACAGCGTTGCTGACAGCTAATTCCCTGATCTTGCATACGTTGTAGAATTTCTGCACGCATGACACCGAAGACGCCATTATAACGAAGTTCCGGCGTAATCCATGTATTGTTTATACGAATGAAACAATTACTGCTCACCCCTTCGACAACACCACCCTGTACATCTGTCACCATGGCCTCAGGCCAGCCACGTTGATCGGCTTCCTGTTTCAGTAAAACCTGTTCCAGACGGTTTAAGGTTTTTAGCCCGACCAGACTCGGCATAGTCAATCCTAATGCCTGCTGTAAGATGCCACTTTGAATCTGCTCAAACTTAAAATCCTGTACGGCTTGAGGATAATAAAATAGCCAGAGATCTGCAGGATGATCCGGCAAGCTATAACCACGCTGACCAATTCCACGACTCAGCACAATCTTTAATGTTCCATTCAGTTCACTTTCTGACTGCTGTAAAAGCTGTAAACTTTCTGCAATCAGATCAAGATTGGCATTCAGGCTTAATTTTTGATTGCTGATTTGCAAACGTGCCAGATGACGATCATATAATTCAATCCGGTTATGCCGAATCCGGGCGGTGGTAAAACAGCCATCACCATAATGAAAACCACGATCCAGCACATCTATATGGCTGACATGTTGGGCATTTTTTAAATACAGCATATTTTGCAGCCTCTAAAATGAAAAATTGAGCAGTCAGATTCAGGCTTCACCTATATATCTTTTTTACTCACATCCAATTCTTTTTTAATTATTTTTTATGCAAAAAATCTCAAGCTATTCTTGCCCCATCTAACAAAAGCTAAAAAACTTGAGGCAAAAAATGAACACGCGTAAATTAAAAATTGGGGTACTGGCAGCGCTACTTTCAGCAAGCGCCTTAAGCGTTTCAGCAAAAGATTTCCTGAACGTGTCTTATGACCCGACTCGCGAATTGTACGACAACTTTAATAAAGAATTCAGTGCTTACTGGAAAAAAACCACTGGCCAGGAAGTCAATTATAAACAGTCGCATGGCGGTTCAGGCAAACAGGCACGTGCGGTGATTGATGGTCTGGATGCAGATGTTGTAACACTGGCACTGGCAGCAGATATTGATGAAATTGCAGAACGTGGTTTGCTGCCTAAAGACTGGCAAAAGAAATTCCCGCAGAATTCGACACCCTATACTTCAACCATCGTTTTTCTTGTACGTAAAGGCAATCCAAAAGGAATCAAAGACTGGGGAGATCTGGTTAAACCAGGCGTAGACATTATTACCCCGAACCCAAAAACTTCAGGTGGTGCACGCTGGAATTATCTGGCTGCCTGGGCGTGGGCCAAACACCAGAAAGGTGGCAATGATGCCAAAGCACAAGACTTTGTCCGTCAAATCTACAAACAAACCAAAGTACTGGATTCGGGTGCACGTGGTGCTACCACGACTTTCGCTGAACGCGGGATTGGGGATGTATTACTGGCTTGGGAAAATGAAGCACATTTGGCCGTCCGCGAACAGCCGGGAAAATTTGAAATCATTACTCCTTCTCTGTCTATTCTGGCTGAACCACCCGTGGCAATCGTAGAAAAAAATGCCAAGAAAGATGGTAATGAACATCTGGCCAAAGCCTATTTAAATTACCTCTATTCACCTGCTGGACAGACTGTGGCGGCGAAAAACTTTTACCGTCCACGTAATGCGAATGTATTAAAGCAATACAGTACCGTATTCAAGTCCTTAAAACTGGTCACCATTGATAAAGAATTTGGTGGCTGGACCAAGGTTCAGAAACAGCATTTTGACAATGGCGGTGTGTTTGATCAGATTGTCAAAGCCAATCACGCAAAATAATACTTTAAATGCAGTTCATTATGGCCTTTATTCATAAGGCCATTCTTATTTCAAACACTTAAGAGCTTATTTATCTCTTTTTTTCATATAAAATTCATTTTTAATTATTTTTTATGCATAAAGAATAAGTTTATTCTGCGCTTATGTTACAGAACATATCAGAGATTCAGTCCAGATGAGCATTTCAAACACATTAAAACTTGGGGTTTTAGCAGCTGTTATCTCGGCAACCTCATTTGGTGCAGCAGCACGTGATTTTCTCAATGTATCCTATGATCCGACCCGTGAACTGTATGAAGATGTAAATAAGAATTTTGGCAAATATTGGGAAAGCCGTACCGGTCAAAAAATCAATTTCAAGCAATCGCATGGCGGTTCTGGCAAACAGGCACGTGCCGTGATTGATGGTCTGGATGCAGATATCGTAACGTTAGCATTGGCTGCCGATATTGATGTGCTGGCAGAAAAAGCTAAACTGTTACCTGCGGACTGGCAAAAGAAATTGCCGCAAAACTCGACGCCTTATACTTCAACCATCGTGTTCCTGGTGCGTAAAGGCAATCCGAAAGAGATTAAGGACTGGGGTGATCTGGTCAAACCGGGCGTAGCGATCATTACCCCAAACCCGAAAACTTCAGGCGGTGCACGCTGGAATTATCTGGCGGCTTGGGCTTGGGCCAAACATCAGGCGGGCGGCAACGATAAGACTGCGCAAGAATTTGTTCGTAAAATTTATAAAAATACCAAAGTTCTGGATTCCGGGGCACGTGGTTCAACCACGACCTTTGCTGAACGTGGCATTGGGGATGTTTTACTCGCATGGGAAAACGAAGCGCATTTAGCCCTTCGCGAACAGCCGGGCAAGTTTGAAATTATTACCCCTTCTCTGTCGATTCTGGCTGAGCCACCGGTGGCGATTGTAGAAAAAAATGCCAAGAAAAAAGGCAACCAGCACTTGGCTCAAGGTTATTTGAACTTCCTGTATTCGCCATTGGGTCAAGACCTGGCAGGTAAACATTATTATCGTCCACGTAATGCCAAAGTACTGGCCAAATACAGCCAAGTATTTAAGCCATTAAAACTGGTGACGGTTGATCAGGAATTTGGCGGCTGGAGCAAGGTACAAAAAGCCCACTTTGAAAATGGTGGTGTATTTGACCAGATCGTTAAAGCCAACAGCGCGAAATAATTTTCCAAGCTGATTGATATAGGAGCATCGACATGATTCATACGCTTATCGTTCCTGGTGTAGGTGGCAGTGAATACAACCACTGGCAAACCTGCTTACAGCACCGGCTGATGCGATGCTCCCGTGTGCAGCAAAAGGACTGGAATCATCCGGTACTGGATATCTGGGTAGCAGAATTTGTCAAAACTCTGCAAGCCATTCCAGCAGAGGTTCAGATTGTCGCACACAGCTTTGGCTGTCTGACCAGTATTGCGGCCCTTGCCCGACATCCCGAACTCAATGCAAAAGTAAAAAATCTGCTATTGGTGGCACCAGCTAATCCGGCACGATTTGGGGAAAATGGTTTTTCGCGCGACAGTCAGACTGACTACAGCACCTATTTTCAACAGCTCAAGCTTCAGGTGCCCACCACGTTATTGATCAGTGAAAATGATCCCTGGTTAAGTTTTGAAGATGCGCACATACTGGCTCAAGCCTGGAAAATCAAACCAATTAATCTGGGTGCAGTCGGTCATGTCAATGTCGCTTCTGGTTTTGGCCCTTTTCCTGAAATTGAACACTATTTGATTTCAGAAAACACTATGCCCCATATCAGCAAAGTTGATGAGAGCAAGTGTTATTTTAAATTTGCATTTTAGTCGCTGCAAATTATGCTTGTGCCCAAATTGTTTTTTTTATTTTAGCTGATTGACTTCAATCAGCTTTCTCTCTTCTGAGGAGTAATCATGTCGCAGCGATCCCGAGTGCTGCCAGGATTTGGTCTTTCTCTAGGCTTTACCCTAGCGTATTTGTCATTAATCGTTTTGATCCCGCTGTCAGCTGTTTTTATTAAATCACTGGGCATTGGCTGGGATGGCTTATGGGAAATCCTGAGCTCTGAACGTATCTTGAAATCATTGCAGTTAAGTTTCACCGCGGCCATTGTCGCTGCACTGGTCAATGTAGTGTTTGGCCTGTTACTGGCGTGGTGTCTGGTACGTTACAGCTTTCCGGGCAAACGTATTGTCGATGCCCTGGTAGATTTGCCTTTTGCCTTACCCACTGCGGTTGCGGGTATTGCCCTGACCTCTTTATATGCACCGACCGGCTGGATTGGTCAATATTTAGAACCGATTGGCATTCAAGTCGCTTATACCCCGATTGGTATTACACTGGCATTGATCTTTATTGGTCTGCCTTTTGTAGTGCGTACGGTTCAGCCAGTCCTTAGCGATCTGGAAACCGAACTGGAAGAAGCTGCATCTGCATTGGGTGCCAACCGTTTTCAGATTGTGACCAAAGTGATTTTCCCAATTCTGCTGCCTGCGCTGATCACTGGCTTCGCTTTAGCCTTTGCCCGTGGTGTCGGTGAATATGGTTCAGTGATCTTTATTGCTGGTAACCAGCCTTTTGAAACGGAAATTGCACCCTTAATGATTATTTCTCGCCTAGAAGAATATGACTATGCCGGTGCAACCACGATTGCTGTCGTCATGCTACTGATTTCCTTCGTGATGCTATTCCTGATTAACTTATTACAGGCATGGGCTAGCCGTCGTACCGGGAGAACTGCGCGATGAGTTTAAATACCAACAGCAATGCGCTGGCTGAAAAGTTGCAATCCCGTGATGCAACCCGTGAGCCAACTTGGGTACGTTATACGCTGCTCACTATTGCCTTAATCTTCTTTTTAAGCTGCCTGATTCTGCCCTTGATTCTGGTTTTTGTTGAAGCCTTTAAACAAGGGGTTGGCGTTTATACCCAAGCGCTGGTGCATCCGGATACTCTGTCGGCAGTAAAACTTACCTTGCTGACGGCTGCAATCGCAGTACCGCTCAACGTCGTATTTGGTGTTGCGGCAGCCTGGTCTGTAGCGAAGTTCAACTTTCCGGGGAAATCATTCCTGACCACCATTATTGATCTCCCTTTCTCGGTTTCACCTGTGATCGCGGGTATGATGCTGGTGCTGATTTTCGGTACCCAAGGCTGGATGGGTTCTTGGCTGATGGATCACGATATCAAGATCCTTTATGCAGTGCCTGCGATTGTCCTAGCGACTATCTTTATTACGGTACCTTTTGTTGCGCGTGAGCTAATTCCGTTAATGGAAGCACAAGGAACCGAAGAAGAAGAAGCTGCGATTGTACTCGGTGCATCTGGCTGGCAGACTTTCTGGAAAGTGACCCTGCCCAATATCAAATGGGGTCTGATCTATGGCGTGATTCTGTGTAATGCGCGGGCCATGGGTGAATTTGGTGCGGTGTCGGTGGTTTCCGGCCATATCCGTGGTGAAACCAATACCTTGCCGCTACACGTCGAAATTCTTTATAACGAATATACCTTTAGTGCTGCGTTTGCCGTGTCATCACTCCTGGCTCTCCTCGCAATTGTAACCCTGATTTTAAAAACATGGGTGGAACTGCGCCAGGAAAAACAAGACAAACGTAATGAAGATTCAACAGTTTCTTAAGGAATGCCCACATGAGTATTCAAGTACAAAATATTGAAAAACACTTTGGTGCATTCCATGCACTGAAAAATATCTCGCTGGATTTTCCAGATGGTCAACTGGTCGCGCTTCTTGGCCCATCTGGTTGTGGCAAAACCACTTTGCTACGGATTATTGCCGGCCTGGAATCTGCGGATGGTGGCCAAGTGATTTTAGAAGGTCAGGATGCCACCAATGTTCATGTGCGCGAGCGTGAAGTCGGTTTTGTATTCCAGCACTATGCCCTATTCCGTCATATGACGGTATTTGACAACATCGCCTTTGGCCTGCGTGTGCGTCCACGTAAAACCCGTCCATCGGAAGCGGAAATTAAAAAACGTGTGACACGTTTACTCGACTTGGTTCAGCTCGGTTTCCTGGCTGACCGATATCCAGCTCAACTTTCTGGGGGTCAGCGTCAGCGTATTGCCCTTGCACGTGCTCTGGCCGTTGAACCACGTGTATTATTACTAGATGAACCTTTCGGTGCACTGGATGCCAAAGTGCGTAAGGAACTGCGTCGCTGGTTACGTACCCTGCATGACGAATTGCATATTACTTCGATCTTCGTGACTCATGATCAGGAAGAAGCACTTGAAGTTGCAGATCAGATCGTAGTAATGAACAAAGGCAATGTAGAGCAGATCGGTTCACCGCGTGAGGTCTATGAAACCCCGAAAACTCCATTTGTATTCGACTTTTTGGGTCAGGCGAACCGTTTTGAAGGTCAGAACCATGGCGGCCTCATCCAACTCGGCGAAGACCGCATTCAATTTGAGGGTGCAAAAAATGCCGCTCAAGGTGAAGTGATTTTATTCGCGCGTCCAGATGAACTACGCATTCATGCACAGCCACACGACAATGCCATTCAGGCGACCTTCATTCGTGAATTATGGATCGCGGGTAAAGTCGTTGCTGAGCTAAATGATCGTCAAGGCAATCTGATTGAAATTTTACTGACGCCTGATGAAGCGAGAGCGCATCAATTCCGCCCAAATCAAACTGTTTGGTTAAGTGCGGTGAATTTGCATTTATTTGAAAACCAGGTCGCTTAAGATCAAAAGATGGGGCTTTAAAATGCCCCATCCTCTTCTAGGGTAAGAGAATTATGAATTTCCAACAATTAAGAATTATACGAGAAACGGTTAGACAAAACTTTAATTTAACTGAAGCTTCCGCTGCGCTTTATACTTCACAGTCTGGGGTAAGTAAGCATATTAAAGATCTGGAAGATGAACTCGGGGTGCAGTTATTTATCCGCAAAGGTAAACGTCTACTGGGCTTAACCGAACCGGGTCAGGCACTTTTAGGCATTGTGGAACGCATGCTGGTCGATGCCGACAATATCAAACGTCTGGCGGATGATTTCAATAAAGTCGATGAAGGCACATTGACCATTGCCACGACGCATACCCAGGCGCGTTATGTGTTGCCACCAATTGTCAGCCAATTCAAAAAAGAATTCCCTAAAGTACATTTGATTTTGCAACAGGCCAGCCCGGTTGAAATCACGGAAATGCTGCTGCAAGGTCAAGCCGATATCGGTATTGCGACCGAAGCACTCACCACTGAAGATAATCTGGCCAGCGTACCTTATTATAACTGGCAGCATAGTATTATTACCCCACAGAATCATCCATTGGCAAGCAAAGAGCACGTGCGTATTGAAGATCTGGCGCATTACCCGATTATCACTTATCATGGTGGTTTTACCGGTCGCTCCAAGATTGATACCGCCTTTGAAGAAGCCGGCTTTGATGTCGATATCGTCATGTCCGCACTCGATGCTGATGTCATCAAAACCTATGTGGAAATGAATATGGGCGTCGGCATTGTCAACGATGTCGCTTATGACCCGGAGCGTGATTACCGTTTAAAGCAGATTAAAACGGATATTTTTGGTATGAATACCACCTGGATTGCGGTACGTAAAGGACATTTACTACGTGGTTATGGCTATGAGTTTATTTCCCTGTGCTCGCCGGATGCCGATATTAAAGCGCTTAAAAAAGTCGCCTATCCAGACGAATAAAAATATATAAGTTTTCAATCAAAGAGGCCAGCGAGCCTCTTTATTATTTTCAAGTGGATAATCTGTATAAATATCAAGCATAATCACATTAATAATAAATTGAATTATACCAATATGATCGACAGCAAATTTGCTCTTTTCTGTATGGGCTGCGCTTTTTCTGGGTCAGGTTATAGCGCTGCTTTTGAACAGTCCAATCAAAGTATTCAGTCTTTTTTTGAAAAAAATCATTATGCTGAAATTTTATTGGCTTGGGTTCGCCCTGATATTAGCGGTCAGGTACAGCATACCGAGCAGCTGCAACAACTGGGTATTACTGACTTTTCTACGGGCCAACTTGCCAGTACGCAATTTATCTCTAATGTTGCCTTAAAATTACAGCTTCACCCTCAACTATCATGGGGACTGATTTATGATCAGCCTTATCATGTAGATGTGGCTTATAGTTATAATCCTGTTTTTGCAGGTGAAGCGCTTTCTGTTGAGGCCGCGACTATCCAGTTTGATAGCCACAATCTCACATCATTAATCGGCTTTCAACCGGATAATCACTGGAATTTTTATACAGGGCTAAGTTATCAAAGTCTGGAAGGAAGCTTATATTTATCCGGGCAAACCTTTTATATATTTAATGGTTATCGGGCTACATTTGAACAAGATCCCGCTTGGGGCTGGCTTGCAGGATTCAGTTATCAACTACCCGAATATTTTTTTAGAACTGCACTGACTTACCGTTCAGCCATTGCTCACCATCATAAAACTGCTGAATCGATTGTCGTAGGCACCAATCCCTCCCCCTATACCCAGATTCAAACCCCTTAATCCATCCATCTGGATTTTCAAACAGGATTGCCTTATCAAAAGGCCTTTTATGGCACATTACGCTGGTTAAACTGGCAAAATTTTGTCATTCAGCCGCCTAAATTCGGTGCAGTGATTGACTATGCGGCCTTAGAATTTCCAGAATTAAAATCATTCAGGATGATTGATTATCGGGAGGATCAATGGTCTGCCAAAATCGGTCTGGCGCATCAATGGCCCTCCTTTGGCATAAACTCTATCGAGCTTTTATGGGATTCCGGTACAGGAAATCCGGCTTCGACATTAAATCCGAGTGATGGATATTGGGGTATTGGACTAGGTCATCTTTACAAGATTCAAGATACTTGGGATATTGCCACAGGATTCTATTATTTAAAATTTCAAAAACCTAAGGTCTCAACATCTGAGTCACTTATGCCTCAGATTGCAGGCTTATCCGCTGTTTCTGATAATAGTGCCTGGATCATGGGCTTAAAACTGGGTTATCACTTTTAAATTGCTCAGTTCAAAGCATAAAAAAAACGAGCCGAAGCTCGTTTTTTATGCAGCTCAAGCTTAGAAGCGGAAGCTTACACCCAGTTTCGCTACTGGTAGCCATTCGTATTCATTGTCGTTACGAATATTACGTTCTTCACGTTCAACTTGGTCAGCAAAGTCGGCAACAACGCCATCTGTACTTATAGCAGTCCCTGTAGGAGTTAAGTTAACTGTTGGGTTGCCATTATAATAGGCACCGATTTCACCGAATACGCCCCAACGGTTGGTAATCGCTGGAGAGAAACCAATCCCTACATAAGGTGCAATATTATTTTTATATGATAATTGACCATTAATACGTGCATCTCCTACCGCCTCGAATTCAACATTATTAACGCGGAAAGTCTCACCACCACGGACACGACGATCGATATCATAATCATTATCAATATATGCAACACCGGCTGCCATATAGAACCAGTTTGCCCAAGGACGAATTTCAGCATTCAAGTAAGTCAGGTTATTGTCCATATCCAAGTCATAATCAGAACCATTGATTGATAAATCATCAGACCAGGAAATGTCTCCACCGTTATAACCTAGAGTGACACCTACATATGGGTTAGCACTCCAGGAAATTGCACCACCATAACCGGTAGTACCGACTTCAGCACGAACAGAAGCTGGTTTAAAGAAAGAGAATTCAGCAACGCCTTCATCTGTTACGATTGTTTCATCAGCAGCCATCGCAGAACCCGCTGCTAGAGCTAAGACTGATACTGCTAAAATATTATGTAAAGATTTCATTATTTCTCTCCTCAAAAGAACTTATTTTGATCATTAGTTATTCGTGATAGGCTCAATATAAAGGACTTAAAAAATATTTTTTATTCACATTTTGCTCATCTTTTGTTATTTTTTGATACAAATTAATTTTTCTTGTTGAGAACCAAGTGTTTTCTAACACTTCTCCTACATTTCAACATAATGAAAAAGTACACTTATCACTTTAATAATTTCACGCTTTCTACACTTCTGGTTATTTTTCATCTATTTTTAGTGCTTTCAACTATTTTTCCTGCAATATAGTGTAAAATCTAGAAAATTTTTTTCTGGAAGGAAGATCATGTCGCAGCTTTCAACAATCATTGAACAAGCGTTTGAAGACCGTGCGAATTTTACAGCTGCAGATTGCTCTGCTGAAATCCGTCAAGCAGTTGAGGAAGTAATTGCTGGTCTAGACAATGGTACTTTACGTGTTGCTGAAAAAATCGATGGTGAATGGGTTGTTCATCAATGGATTAAAAAAGCGGTATTGTTATCATTTAAATTAAACGACAATAAACCAATGGAAGCTTGTGATCTTCGTTTCTATGACAAAGTAGAGACTAAATTCTCAGGTTGGACTGAAGAACAATTCAAGGCTGCTGGTGTACGTGTCGTACCACCTGCTGTCGCACGTAAAGGTTCTTTCCAGGCTAAAGGCGTGATCTTGATGCCTTCTTATGTCAACATCGGTGCTTATGTAGATGAAGGCACGATGGTTGATACTTGGGCAACTGTAGGTTCATGTGCGCAAATTGGTAAAAATGTTCACTTGTCAGGTGGTGTAGGTATTGGTGGTGTGCTTGAACCGCTTCAAGCGAATCCAACCATTATTGAAGATAACTGCTTTATCGGTGCACGTTCTGAAATTGTGGAAGGCGTAATCGTTGAAGAAGGTTCTGTGATTTCAATGGGCGTATTCATTGGTCAATCGACCAAGATTTATGACCGTGCCACTGGCGAAATTCATTATGGTCGCGTACCAGCAGGTTCTGTCGTTGTTGCAGGTAGCCTTCCATCTAAATGCGGTACTTATAGCTTGTATGCTGCCATTATCGTGAAAAAAGTTGATGCACAAACTCGTTCTAAAACAAGTCTGAACGATCTATTACGCGAAGACTAAGATGTCTTAACTTAGAGGACACATTCGTGTTCCTCGGAGCTTCAACTGCTCCTCGTCTCTACGATTAGTAATAATCGTAGGGATTTTTATTTTTATACCCGGTTATTTATTTTTCATTGGTTAGTTTTGTTATGAATACGCTTCGATCTTCCGCAATTCCTGTCTCTGATCCGTCTGCGGGTTTACGCATTACGGAGATTTTCTATTCATTGCAAGGTGAAGCCAATGCCGCAGGATTGCCAACAGTATTTATCCGTTTAACCGGTTGCCCATTACGTTGTAGCTATTGTGATACCACCTATTCCTTTGAAGGTGGTGAGCGTCAGTCTCTAGACGATATTATCCAGACTACGCTTGATTTTAAAACGCCTTACGTCTGTGTGACCGGTGGTGAACCTCTGGCACAGCCCAATGCCCTGCCCCTGATGCAGCGACTGGCAGATTTAGGATGTCAGGTTTCACTTGAAACCAGTGGGGCTCTAGATGTGTCCAAAGTGGATTCACGTGTTTCCAAAGTCCTCGATTTAAAAACACCAACTTCAGGTGAAGTTGCACGGAATTTGCTTTCTAATCTTGATCATTTAAATGCACATGATCAAATCAAGTTTGTGATATGCAATCGTGAAGACTATGAATGGTCAAAGCAGCAGTTAGAACTGTACCAACTTCAAGACAAAGTGAGTACAGTTTGGTTTTCGCCTGCATTTGCGGTCGAAAAAGGTGCAGTTCAGTTACCACCACTGGCACGTGATTTGGCTCAGTGGATTTTAGAAGACCATCTCCCTGTTCGTTTCCAGTTACAGCTGCACAAGTTGTTATGGAATGATGAAACTGGTCGTTAATTTTTTGTAAAGTATTTTTTGGAGAATCAGCTTATGCGCCCTCGTGCCATTGTCCTGTTATCTGGCGGATTAGACTCAACAACATGTCTGGCTTGGGCGCAGGCACGCTATGAATGTATCGCACTCAGTTTTCGATATGGTCAGCGTTCAACGACCGAGCTGGATGCAGCAAAAGCTTTAACGCAACGTGCGGGTGTGGAACATCGTGTCATCAATATTGATCTGGGTAATCTGGGTGGCTCAGCCCTTACCGATCATAGTATTGAAGTGCCCGACCATGAACAGGCTGGCATTCCGATTACCTATGTTCCGGCACGTAATACTATCTTCTTGTCTTACGCCTTAGCAGCAGCTGAAGTGTTCGAAGCTGAAGCGATTGTTATCGGAATTAATGCGGTTGATTACTCCGGTTATCCGGATTGTCGCCCAGAATTTATTGACGCATTTGCCAACATGGCACGCTTGGCGACCAAGGTTGGCGTAGAGGGTCAGGCGCTCAAATTTGAAACACCTTTGTTACATTTATCCAAAGCAAATATTATTCGCTTAGGTATTGAACATGGCGTAGACTACAGTCAAACGGTGTCATGCTATCAAGCAGATGACCAAGGACGTGCCTGTGGCAAATGCGACAGTTGTCGTTTACGTAAACAGGGTTTTGCGGACGCAGGTGTTGAAGACCCGACACGTTATATACCGTAATAACAAGGTAGAGTTTATGAAGAATTTAAAATCAAGCATCGTGCTTTCAGCAATTGT
Source organism: Acinetobacter sp. CIP 64.7 (assembly GCF_000369745.1). Classification (GTDB taxonomy): domain Bacteria; phylum Pseudomonadota; class Gammaproteobacteria; order Pseudomonadales; family Moraxellaceae; genus Acinetobacter; species Acinetobacter fasciculus. The sequence goes on from NZ_KB850178.1 coordinate 396,086, forward strand.
TTCGGCTGCTGCTATGTTCGCAACTACGGCTCAAGCGGCTGATGACAAATTACAACAAGCTTATAAAAGCACCAATGTAAAATCTGCATTGATCAATGTTTGTAAAAATGAAACTGGCAAAAGTAAAAAATTGACGGCTGCTGAAGTCAGCAAATATTGTGGTTGTGCTATTGAAGCGGATGGCAAATTAACCAATGCACAAAAATGGGAAATTCAAAGTACCATTAACCAGAAGAAAAGCCCAGGCACTCTAGCTTTTGTACAGAAGCAGAATAAAGATCTTCAAGCATGCTTTGGTCCACAGTTAACAGGCAAACTGAAAACTTTGACTGAAGAAGCAATGAAATCAGCTCAAGCGGCACCAAAGAAATAAGATCTGATGATTCTTTGATAAAATAAGCCACTATAATGTGGCTTATTTTTTTGAAAAAATTTAAAGAAAACAGGAGTTTTTATGTCTGAAATTAGTTTGCTTGACCAGAATTTTCCTGCGACGACAGGCGAAATCAATTTAACCCAGTTAAATACAGAATGGCTGGTGATTTATTTTTATCCTAAAGATTCTACGCCAGGCTGTACGACTCAGGCAGTTGGCTTTTCCTGTTTAAAAGATCAGTTCGATGCTTTAAACACCACAATTCTTGGCGTATCACGTGATTCGGTAAAAGCGCATCAGAACTTTACTGAAAAGCAAAATTTGAGTATCAATCTGATCAGCGATAAAGAAGAAGTGTTGTGCAATCACTTTGATGTGATTAAAGAAAAGAACATGTATGGCAAACAAGTGATGGGCATTGAGCGTTCAACTTTTATTTTCCATAACGGTGAACTGGTTAAAGAGTACCGCAAAGTCAAAGCAGCAGGTCATGCAGAACAAGTTTTGGAAGATTTAAAAGCTTTGCAAGCTGCTTAATTGTATGCTTGTGTATGAATAGAAGCTCGAAACATTCGGGCTTTTTTTTACGATAACATTTGTATAATCAAGTATTTTATATCTACCCTAGTTCATTTCACACTGGCCTGATAGATGAAGATTCACTTTATCCCCTACGCCGGCAATTCCTTTTTTCATACCAAAATCCCTACGGTTAATCACGGCTGATGCCTGAACATCAAGCAGGTTGGCATTTGACATACTGGGTTTAAACGTGGTTTCAAAAATCACAGGTTTGGTCACACCCCGTAGGGTTAAATGACCTAAAACATTGTATTTGCCATTACCCAAGTCTTTAAACTGGATACTTTTAAAAATTACAGTCTTATATTTTTCTACATAAAACAGGTCTTCGCCCAAAATCATATGTTTAAATAGCGGTTTACTAAAGCTTAAACTTTCCACATCCATGACCAGATGGGTTGAGGCATTGTGCGGTGCTTTAGCATCAAACTGCATTGTAGATTGAACCTGATTGAACTTGGCTTTAACTACAGTAAGACCCATCGACTTAATCTCAAAACCGACATCACTTTTGGGAGTTAAGGTCCATGATCTTGCAAAAGACTGACTGGTCAAAGCTAAACAGATCGCTAGGCTAAGGAGCCCAGTTTTTATTATTGTTTTCAATTTTAAATCCACCTTGTTTAGGGTCTGTTGACATTTCAAGTATAGAATTTACCCGATAAAGGTAGCCAAATAAATATACAAGCTAATGCAACTGCCCCCTCATAGCTACACTTTAGCTTATCATATCGTGTTGCTATTCCTCTGAACTGCTTTAACCTACAAAATGCATTCTCAACTAAGTGTCTGATTTTATATAAATACCAATCCATATGATCATTATTTGACTGAGTATTTGATTTTCTTGGAATATTCGCTTTAGTTTTTTTCACAGATATTTGTTCTCTTAATGATTCAGAGTCATATCCTTTGTCTGCACAACATACTTCCGTTTCACTCAAATCAAGTTTTTCAATCATTTTGGGAGCAATCTTGACATCATGTATCGTTCCATCGGAGATAATAATTTCGATTGGATTACCATCCGCATCAACAGCTAAGTGTATTTTAGAACTATTTCCACCAATGCTTTTAGAAATATCCTGATCTTTTATTCCAGCAGAATGTTGGTGTGCCCGAACATGACTAGCATCAATAAAAATCCATTCCATATCAGCATTTGAAGAAATTAATTTAAATATTTTCATTAACTTATCATTTTTACACCAACGATTATATTTTTTAAAGATTGAGTTATACGAACCAAATTCTTTAGGCAAATCACGCCATGGGCAGCCTGTTCTTATTCTATAAAGTATTGCTTCGACAAAATTTCTCAAATTAGATTTGGAATAGATATCAAAATTTCGGAAAATAGAAAGTAACTTAGACCAGTGTTGATCATTCAGCATTGTACGAGGCATAGCGAGAAGTAAATTTGGTTTGGCGATTAAATTTTACTTTCTCGCTATTTTTTTGAACAGAAAATGTCAACAGGCCCTAATTTCTTATTGATCGGATTTAAGTACACCGCTTAATCTGAAACTAAACTTTCTTGTTTTTGAGCGAACAGGTTTTCGTTATTTTTATACCAGTTTATTGAAGTTTTTGTAAAATCATTCATGACTAACGGACAAAATACTTGCTTTGATTTTTCTCTAATAAGTGGCCCTGCTAGCCTAGCAGGAGACTGGTTTCATCTTATAAAATTTTGATTTTATAAATTTTTTATACAAACCAGATCCTTTATTTTAAGTTCAATTTATATTGGAAATATCCATGTGCTTGCAGCACTGAAAAGAGTTGTTTTCTACGCTGCCTATTCACGATCACTATCTAAAATCACACGCTTAGACAACTCTTAACCGATCTATCAGCTTTCGTAGCCTGAATCAAATACTGAGAATTAATGACACTGCGACGCCCCACATGGTACAGGCAATAATAGCATCCAGTATTTTCCATGCTTTTGGATGTTGGAACCAAGGCGTCAGTATCTTTGCCCCATATCCCAAACTAAAGAAGAAAAACCAGGAAGCACAGACAGCGCCTAAAGCAAACCACCATTTTCCTAAGGCGTATTGAGTTGAAATTGATCCAATCAATATAACTGTGTCTAAGTAAACATGCGGATTCAGCCAGGTAAAAGCCAGGCAGATCATCAGTACTTGTAGAAAATGCTCTGTGAGCTGATCACTTGGTGCCAAAACCTCTGTTGATTTAAATGCGCTGATCGCATGGTGCAAACCATAATAAAACAGGAATCCTGCGCCAATATATTTAGAAAATATAATAATATCCGGATAATGTTCAATGACACGCGCAAAGCCCAGTACGCCAAGCAGAATTAAAATGGAATCAGACAAGGCACAAATCACACAGACCCAGAACACATGCTGCTGTTTTAAACCTTGCTTTAATACAAAAGCATTCTGTGCACCGATACTGACAATCAGGCTCATTCCCACAGCAAAACCACTCATCATATAACTGAACATCACATTCCCCTTTTTTTGAATAAATGAATTATGCAAAAAAATGAGTGCGATTAATTAAAACTAAGTTAATATCAATTTAACTAAATTATTTTTAGATAACAGATATGCTGAATGCAAAACAATGTGATGCTTTTTACGCAGTTGCAAAAACGGGAAGTTTCGATCTTGCTGCCGAGCAGCTAAATATTACTGCCTCGGCAGTGACCCTTCGTGTTCAAAGTCTGGAAAAAAAATTGGGACAATTGCTTCTGGTGAGAGATCGGCCTTGCCGTGTGACTCAATCCGGACAAACCTTATTGCATTATTTACAGCATCAACGTTTGCTAGAACAGAATCTGATGCAGGATTTGGGTGGACAATTGCAACAGGAAGGTTTCTATTGTCTGAATATTGCCACCAATGCTGATTCGCTCGCGACCTGGCTATTACCAACCTTACAAGCCCAACTGATCCAGCATAAAATTGTGTTGCATTTTCAGGTGGATGATCAATCACAGACTCATCATCTGTTAGAAGCAGGTCTCGTCAATGCCTGTTTGAGTACTGAAGCCAAAGCAATGAAAGGTTGCCGGGCAGAATTGATCGGACAGATGCAATACCGTCTCGTTGCTACGCCTGAATTTTCCCGAAACTGGTTTCATCAAGGCGTACATCGGGATGCGCTACGCCTTGCCCCTGCCATTATTTTTAATGAAAAAGACCAACTCCATACCCAATTTATTCAGCACGAATTTGGCCTGAATCTAGCACAATATCCTCACTTTTTTATTCCATCGACTCATGCATTTTTTGATGCGATTGTCATGGGTCTAGGCTATGGCTGGCTGCCGGACTATCAAACTAGGAATTTGCTGGAGTCAGGTCGACTGCTTGAACTTTCAAGTGAGATGCGAATTGAAGTGCCCTTGTATTGGCATCACTGGAAAGAACAGTCTCCTGGTCTAGAAATCCTTGGGGAGTGTTTGAAACAGCATGCTCAAACTAACATGAATCAACCCATAATAACCTGATACTTTTAAACCAGATTGGTTTTATCATTCTGGGCAAATTTTTCACTGAGTTGCTGATAGGTCGTGGTTTTTTGGAAATTCTCTAGAAAATCAATCGTGCCTTGTGGAAATTTATCTCGTTGAATTTCGCCACGATAATAAGCTTCACGCATCGGCGTAGCGGATAAGGCATCTTCCAGGCTGTCAAGTTCGACCATTTCCCATTCTGGGAAAAACTTTAAATAATAAGAAGAATCATCTTTAAAATGCCCAATTAGTCCGATTTTGGCATCCGGTTCAATAACCTGATTCACCAGCGATTTCACCAGTTTTTGCCATTTTTCATCATTATAAACATCAATGACTTCTACAAATTTGATCCGAGCTTGATCTTCAGGACTGAAATTTGACAGGATCATGGCTTCACGCTCCGAAGCCAAGAATGGATTTTTGATATTGCGTTCATTTTGCGCAGAGCCGAGAGCCAAAATCACATGTTGACTGTGTTGCAGGGCAATGTTAATCGTTTGCATGTGCGCCAGATGAAAAGGCTGAAAGCGGCCAATGAAAACCAGATAATCAAATGTATAGTTCATAAGGGATCAGTTTTTTATGACTCATGAGTTGTGCTGCCCCAATAAATATGCGACATAATCATTCCCATAAAATCAAATTAAGTTTTAAAGCAAGGATAGTACGATGACACTGAGCTGTATTCAACAACCTCATGAGCATTTGAATGCGAATTTAGAACATGGTGTACTCACTTTAGCCATCAATCGTCCGGAAGCGAAAAATGCGTTATATAGCGAACTTTATCTCTGGATTGCGAAAGCTTTAGATGAAGCAGATCAGGCGCCTGAAGTTCGTGTGGTCGTTTTACGTGGTCAGGATGCAGACTTTAGTGCGGGCAATGATATGCAGGATTTTATGAAATCTGCTGCGAAGAAAGGTCAGGCACCCGCCGCTGAAGGCCCACCGTTTGTTTTACTGAAATCTGCTGCAAAATTTTCCAAGCCATTGATTGCTGCGGTGCGTGGTGTTGCAATCGGCATTGGCGTGACGATCTTACTGCATTGTGATCTGGTCTATAGTGACAATACCGCCCTGTTCCAGATTCCATTTGTCAGTCTGGGTCTATCGCCTGAAGGTGCTTCAAGCAAGCTGTTGATTCAGCAAGCGGGTTATCATAAAGCGGCCGAATTATTGCTGACTGCGCAAAAATTCAATAGCGAAAAAGCACTCGACGCAGGTCTGGTGAATAGCATTGAAGAAGATGTTTATACTAAAGCAGCAGCACAAGCTGCCCAGCTCTCTGCCCTGCCATTGGCATCACTGGTGCAATCCAAAGCCTTGATGAAACACAATGTGAATGAAATTGTGGAATGGATTGACCATGAAGCAGAGATTTTCATGCAGCGTGTCGGCTCGCCAGAAATGCTGGAAGCGGTTCAAGCGTTTATGCAAAAACGTAAACCTGATTTCACACAATTCAACTAATTTTCAAACTTATGAGTTCAACGAGGTGGTTTAGACTGCCTCAATCTTTTATTTTTCCAAGAATCTCAAGTATGCCAAATCAAAACTCCCAAACCTCTTCCCAAACAACAGATAGCTCAAATCCAGAAAAGAAACGTTATTACGAACCTGCACCTCAAGATATAGATGTCGATAATTTTCGTAAAGTGATTGAAAGCCGACGTTCAGTGCGTAAATTTACCAAAAAGTCAATTCCCGTTGAAGTTCTAGATGCCTGTTTGGATCTGGCATTGTTGGCACCAAATTCGTCAAACTTGCAGCCTTGGACTTTTTATGTGGTACAAAACTCAGGTAAAAAAAAGCGCTTGGTCAAAGCCTGTATGAGTCAACTGGCAGCCAAAACAGCTTCTGAGTTAATTGTCTGTATCGCACGTACCGACCGTATCGATGAAATGGCGAAGCGAAATGTGAATGAATTTCCATTTCCAGAAGCGCCACCCGCGATTAAGAAATACTATAAATATATTCCTTACAACTATAAGACTGGTTATCTGAATGCTTTTGGTAACTTTAAGAAAGTGGCTTTCAAAGTTGCCCGTACATTGGACAAACAAATGCCAGTGTCTGCTTTCAGCCCGGCTGATGCGAAACTGTGGGCGACCAAAACGACGGCGCTCGCTTGTGAAAATCTGGTCTTAGCTTTACGTGCTTATGGCTTTGACAGCTGTATGATGGAAGGTTTTGATGAGCCGATGGTTCGTGAAATTCTGAAATTAAATGATGAACAGTATCCGGTCATGGTAATTGGTGCGGGTGAACGTGCCGAAGATGGAGTATTCTTCCCGCAGTACCGTTTTGATCGTGAACTGTTTATTCAGAAGATTTAAGTACGTTTATTGAATGAATATCACGGCCTCGACTGTTTTCTTAAATTAACTGATATACGCGTAGGCATTTTCGTTACTTTGACAGGCCAAAGTAACCAAAGCCATTGCCAGACAGAAGGTTCGTCCTTGAACCTCTGTCTGGCAGGTGACATCCATGTCACCTCAATGTAAATTCACTACTATTTTGAAAAGAAATAATATTTGATACGCGGATGGCGAAAAGGAAGAAATCTATTTAGAGCAAATACAAGTCGATGCTAAATCATTTTTTAAGAATAGTTCGCTCTTAATTTCCGATAATCAATCCAGTTACAATGAAATCCGACCGGTACCCGAACTGGTAAATGAATCGTTGCAATGGGTCCTTCTGTAATATGCTGGGCATCCAGAATTACAACTTTCGAGGGGCTACAATCTAAAGCATGGATATAAGACATTAGCCAGCCATCATTTTCAGCCTGAGCATTTTCCCGTGCGACAAAGACTGCCTCACCAGTAACCCAGTTTTCTCCAAAGGAGTAACTTTCTGTGGTTCTGGTTCTTAAATTAAAACACATCACCGTATTGCTGCTGACATGGGAAGGATCGTCAAATTCACCAAAAGAAATACTATAGATATAACGATACTGTCGCCCAATAAATGCTTCATTAATCCGTGGAAATTCCTGCTTGATATTTGATAATACGGTTCGTGTCACTTTTCCCGTTCCTTGTTCAAAAATAAAGCGCTCTAGTCGTATATCCTGATCTTCGATCGGTCCCTGAATCGAGCGGATCAATGCTTTGGAGTGCACTGGAATAGGGAATACGACTATGCAGAATTTCTGCACTGTATTGAATGGATTTACTAAGCGTATTTTTGAGCATTCTGCTCAGCGGTTTTGGCCACTGCATTGTTATTTTCCTTATTGTATTTTTTATCTGGAGTGCTAGGGCAAATTTTATAATAACAAAAGCAGTTTGACTGTTTTTCAAATGTAGACTGACGGCGCGCTAAGATGAACACGCCTCAGTGAATATAATATGAGTAATACTTTGAGTTTAGACTTCGATATCCAACAGCTGGATAAACTCAAAAGCTGGCTCTTCATAAGGATGGCTTTCTTTTAAGGCTTTAGCGACCTCGACTGCCTTTTCATCTGGCACCAGAATTTCTACCCGCCATTCCTCTACCTGTTCCAGTTTACCGACTTCACCAATATGAGGATCTGCACCTTCTTGCGGCTTAAACTGTCCTGTTCCTAAAACCTGCCAGGCGCAGTTCGTATACTCACCAATACCACCCGCTCCTGCTGCAAAGACTGCATTTTTGGTGTCTTCCAGATTTTCGTCCGGTACGTAATAAATCAGCTTTAACATATATTCTTTCCTGAAATTCAGATATTTATTGTATTTTTAAGGGCTTGGGTAATTATCTTCAATGCAGGATTTTGGGAATTCTTGTTAAATGTTGCATACAAGCCTAGTTTTGGCAGTGCCTGATCCGTCTGGATGATTTTCACATGATCATTCAAAAATCTCAGTAAATACTCAGGAGCAAAACTAAAACCCATCCCCATATTGGTCAGATTAATGTGTTGCAACACATTGGTGACCCACAGTAGCTGCTCATGTTCGAGTTGATCAATACCAAGCAGCTGATCCAGCTTTTCATAAAACACGGGTGAAGCATTCTGCTCACACATAATTATATTGTGATTTTTCAGTTCCTGTAATTTCAGGATTCGATCTGTAGGATGCAAATGCTGAGCAGCTAGCAAGTAAATCTGTTCGGTCAATAAATGAATATTGTCAAAATCTGGATGATCCAGATGAAAACGGGTAATACATAAATCCAGTTCAGCATTTTTTATGCCGCTGAATCTGCTCCATACAGGTCAGGCTATGCAAGTGAATTTTTAAGTCAGGCATGGTTTTTTTAAGCTACGCCAGAATCTGAGGCATCACCTTGATTTCTGCAACATTCAGAAAGCCAATATGAATCTGATTATTTTTCTGCTGTGCGACCTGGCGTGCTGCTGCCACTGCCAGCTTGGCATTTTCCAGTGCTTTTTCGGCATAGACCTGAAAAGCCCTCCCTTCATCGGTGAGTTTGACTTTTCTCGATGAACGATCAAACAGATTTACCCCGACTTCCTGTTTCAGATCCTTAATTTGCTGGCTTAATGACGGCTGAGCAGTAAACAGCTTTTCGGCGACCTTGGTAAAACTTTGTTGCTGCGCCACGGTGATAAAATAGCGTAAATGTCGAAGTTCCATAGGCTGCCCGGTTTCTGATCAGGTCAGCATATTAAGATTATGACCTACATATTGCAAATAAGAATAGGTCGATAGTTTATATGAATATCGCTATATCAACAGATCCTGATTTACTAGACTGTATAGCTATATAGATGGCTTGTTCTTCACGCATATACATGGAGTCTTGTATGACACAACACTATGACACTGATGTTCTGATCATTGGTACCGGTCCTGCAGGTTCAACATTAGGTCTGGCCTTGGCCAATTATGGCATCAAGGTACAACTGTTTACCCAGTTTAGCTGGCTGGCCAATAGTCCACGTGCCCATATTACCAATCAGCGTGCCATGGAAGTATTACGTGATTTAGGTATTGAAGAACAGGTTAAAGAGATTGCAACACCATGGGAACAGATGGGTGAAAGCCTGATTACCACCAGTCTGGTCGGCGAAGAAATCGCCCGTTTAAGTGCATGGGGTACCGGTGATGAACGTCATGGTGACTATATCCAAGGCAGTCCATGTCCATTAGTCGATCTGATTCAGCCAAAAATGGAAGCTTTACTGGTGAAAAATGCCGGTGAACGTGGTGCAATTTATAACTTCAATACTGAATACCTGTCACATGTGCAGGACGAAGATGGCGTGACTGCTACTTTCCTGAACCGCATTACCAATACTGAATTTAGCTTAAGAGCAAAATATCTGGTGGGTATGGATGGTGCTAAATCTCGTGTATTGGAACAGCTCGGCTTGCCACTGGAAGGCGTGATGGCACGTGCCGGTACCGTCTATGTGACCTTTAAAGCTGATCTTTCTCAATACGTTCAGCACCGTCCTGCGATTCTGCAATGGATCGTGAATCCTGAAGCCAGCTTTGGCGATCTCGGTATGGGATTGTTACGTGCCATTACGCCATGGAATGAATGGATCATGGGTTGGGGCTTTGACATTTCCAAAGGCGAACCACAAGTTACTGAAGAACAGGTCCGTGCCCGCCTGAATGCTTTTGTTGGTACTGAAGTCGAAGAAGTTGAAATCCAGAAATTATCGTACTGGTATGTGAACCAGACCTGGGCCACTGAATATTCTAAAGGTCGAGTGTTCTGTGGTGGTGATGCAGTACACCGTCATCCACCATCGAGTGGCCTAGGTTCAAATACCTGCATGCAGGATGCCTTTAATCTAGGCTGGAAACTGGCATACGCGGTAAAAGGCTGGGCTGCACCTTCCCTGCTGGATTCCTATACCACCGAGCGTGCACCGGTCGGCAAGCAGATTGTAGCGCGTGCGAACCAGTCACGTTTTGATTATAAATACCTGAAAGAAGTCTTTGGTTTTGATCAAAGTGTGACGACTCAGAAGCAAATGCTGGAACGTATCTTTGCGGAAGATGAGCAAGGTGCTGAAATCCGTCAAAAACTATTTGAAGCTTTGGAAATTAAAAACTTCGAATTTAATGCACAAGGTGTAGAACTGAACCAGCGATATAGCTCCAATACGGTGATTGCAGAATCCGAGCCTGAGATTTTTGAAAAAGATGAGCAGCTTTATTTACAGGCAACCACTCGCCCAGGCGCTAAAGTTCCGCATACTTGGCTGATCAATGCCAAAGGTCAAAAGCAGTCGACACTGGATATTACGGGTAAAGGTCGTTTTACCCTGCTCACAGGTTTATCCGGTAAAGGCTGGAAACAGGCGGCAGAAGCATTGGACTTGCCATATCTGGATGTGACTCAGATTGGTTCACGTGACTATCGTGATGTGTATGGAACCTGGAATGCCAAGTCTGAAATTCATGAATCTGGTGCAGTACTGGTTTGTCCGGATGGTTATGTGGCTTGGCGTTATCAGGACAGTACCAATAAAGCTTTTGATTATGAAAATACGTTAAAGGCGGTATTGAAGCAGGTTCAATTGGTTATTTAAATTATAAAGTGTACTAGCTCAAACCTGATCTGACAGTTACCCATTTTTTATTGTGCCTGTCAGGTTAAATTTGAGCTAAATTCTTCTCAGCCCAAATCCGTTTTCCATCAAGTAAAGTTTCAAGTGGTGTACGACCACAGCACATTTTTCCTTGATGAGTCCGTTCAGTATTATAGAATTTCAGCCAATCGTCTAGATCAACTTGTAATTCTTCCAATGAGCTATAAAGCTTCTTCCTAAACGTAATTTGATAGAACTCCTGCAAAATCGTCTTATGGAAACGCTCACAGATACCATTTGTTTGCGGCGAAGCTGCTTTTGTCTTCGTGTGATCAATATCATTAACTGCCAGATACAACTCATAGTCATGTTGTTCTACCTTACCGCAATACTCAGTACCTCTGTCTGTGAGGATGCGAAGCATTGGTAAGTCCTGAGATTGATAGAATGGCAACACACGATCATTGAGTAAATCAGCCGCTGTAATCGGTGTTTTTGTTGTATAGAGCTTGCAATGAACGACCTTGCTATAAGTGTCGATGAATGTTTGTTGATAGATTCGTCCAACACCTTTTAGATTCCCGACATAAAAGGTGTCTTGCGCGCCTAAATAGCCTGGATGAGCTGTTTCGATTTCACCACAAGCAACGTCATCCTCATGCTTACGTTCAAGTGCCGCAATCTGCTGATCATTTAATTCAATACCATCCTGTGCCACTTTAGCCTCAAGTGCTTTTAAACGCTTCTTAAAGTTTTCTAAATCATGACGAAGCCATATAGAGCGAACCCCACTCCCTGAAACGAATACACCCTTCTTGCGTAATTCATTACTAGTACGGTGCTGACCATATGCGGGATATTGAATTGCGAAATCAATAACAGCCTGTTCAGTAGCATCATCTACACGGTTTTTTAAATTTGGTACTCGACGGGATTTATTGATCAGTGCGTCAATATCACCAGACTTCACTAATTCCTGATAGCGATAAAATGTATCTCTTGAAACACCCATCACTTTGCATGCTCTGGTACATTCTGAAGCTCTTCAGCTAAATTAAGCAGACCTACTTTGTGTTTAATGATTTGATTGTTAGTATGCAACATAAGAAAGTTACCTTTGTTTGATTAAGATTTCGACACCTTTATCAAAACGGGTAACTTTCTCTTTTTCAAGAAGAATGTACGATCAAGTCTGAACTAATACATATAAAGCCACCTTAATGGTGGCTTTCTTAAAGCTGATGATCAAGAACCCTGCAGCAAGTAACTGCCCACAACGAACAATATTTGTAGTCCTACAACAATACAAAACAACATCCAGCCTTTCTGACGCATTGCCGCCTTATCCATTATTCTAAGTGTTTTAGCCATGTCATCACCTCATCTTTGAGAATTGATACTGAACCGATCTATTCCATCTTTCTTTTATAGTGCAATAAAGTTGTGCATAAAACATACCATAGCACTTTATATACAATATAAAAGCAAAATCTAAACCAACTCAGCAGGAAGAAAAAAAATTAAAAAATCAGAATGCTTAAAAAGCAAAAATCCACCAAATTGGTGGTTGAATAATCCTATGTTAGTGAATTTATTTTAATTTTTCCATACAGTAAAATTAAGATACTATTTAAAAACAATATTTATAATAAAGAATTCATTCACCTTGTTTTAATTTCCAAGATGAGAATAAAAACACGGACATTGTACCAGCCAAATTCACTGCTAATTCTGCATGTCTTGGAGAAGGTTTAAAGTTTATTTTACCTTGCCCATGAGCATCACCCACTTTATTTCTCAATGATCCTAAACCTTCAATGATGGAACTACATCCTCCGAGAATTTGTTTGAAAGTCTGCTCCGTATGTTGAGATGGAGCAAGGTTTAATTCTTTACTCACCAATCTATACAGTTGATTTATATCTGGAGCATTGCCATAACCGACTTCGTATTCATCAAGAATATATTTGCAGGTCGATTCTAAAAGTGTTCGAGCTAATGTAATCGCACCTTCGGGATCTGTACTTCTTCGCTCTAATGCTTTCTGCTATATTTGATGTATATAATCCGAGCTTAATTCAGCAATCTTCAACTGTACTACCTGATCCAATGGAGGAACATCTAGACTTTCTAATACATTAAAGAATTCTTTAAATTCCGAATAAATATAATTTTCACGTTCAGCGTAAGATTCAAAATCCCACTTAATCCTAGCTTCAAATTCATCTAATGTGCGTGTGTCTTTAATAAAAAATGGAATATATTCATAAAAGTTTTTAAATGTCAGTAACTCTTGTCTAAGCTGCATAAATGCCTCTGAAGAACCTTTTTCATAAGTATCAGTAGCTCTAGCTATTAGCAATTCTTGTAAAAGTAAAACTTTTTCAATTAAATCGGACATTTGAGGACTCTTTATTCATTTTTTAATCTTTTTCAATTCTATATCTAATCACCTATAAATCTATAATTTGCTTATTAAAAAAGCCCCTTTCGGGGCTTTTTTAATTCTTGATTATATCAATTAGCCAATAAATTTACGTGCATTACGGAACATACGTAACCAAGCACCGTCTTGATCCCAGTCTTCTGGTTTCCAGGAATGCTGGAGCGCGCGGAAGTTACGTTCAGGGTGCGGCATCATAATCGTTGCACGGCCATCCTGAGAGGTTACACCGGTAATACCTTCCGGTGAACCATTCGGGTTCAACGGATATTGTTCAGTTGCATTGCCATGGCTGTCGACATAACGTAGAACCACCTGATTCGATGCATTCAGTGCAGCAAAGTTTTCCGCCGTTGCAACTGCACGACCTTCACCATGCGCCACAGCGATCGGCAGAATCGAACCTTGCATGTCTTGTAACAATACTGAATTCGATTTTTCCACACGAACGTTCACTGCTCGCGCTTCAAATACTTCAGACGTATTGCGATGGAAACGTGGCCAAGCATCCGCACCCGGAATTAATGGAGCCAATTGAGACAACATTTGACAACCATTACAGATACCGAGCGAGAAGGTTTCTTGACGGTTGAAGAATTTCTCAAACTGGTCACGCAATTTAGCATTGAACAATACGGATTTCGCCCAGCCCCCACCAGCGCCCATCACGTCACCATACGAGAAGCCACCACACGTTACCAAACCTTCGAAATCATCCAGGCTGATACGACCTGCCAGCAAGTCACTCATGTGGACGTCAACGGTATTGAAACCGACTTTGTCGAAAGCTGCCGCCATTTCAATATGACCATTCACACCCTGCTCACGCAGAATTGCCATATTTGGACGACGCAAGTTAATGAAAGGTGCTTCAATCGCTTCGTTCAAGTCGAATGTTGGTTGGGCGATAATACCTTTGTGCGCTTTATCAGTAATTAAGGCAAATTCCTGATCTGCAGTTTGTACGTTGTCACGTAGGCGCTGGATTTGATGAGAAACTTCAGTCCATGCCACTTGCAGGTCAGCACGTTCAAGTACCAGACCATTGATAGACAATTGGTCCATATTGTTTACACTACCAACCACTGCAATTGCATCTTTAAGCGTAGATGCTGCAACTTCAGCTTGTAATGCTTCCCAATCTGCTTTGGCAATTTGTAGAACTGCACCAATCTCTTCAGCAAATAGGCTTGCAGTTGATTGATCTTCTAGAGCAACACCCAGACGTGATGCGAACATCATTTCTGCAACAGTCGCCAATAAACCACCATCACCGATGTCATGATACGCCTTGATCAAACCACGGTTGTTCCAGTCTTGAACCAATGCGAAGAATGCTTTGAAGTCATCGAAGCTATCCACATCAGGAGTAACTGAACCAATTGCTTTGTATACCTGCGCCAGAATCGAACCGCCTAAACGGAACTGACCTTTAGACAGATCAATACGAACCAATATAGATTCAATATCTTTCAGTTCAGGAGTCAATGTTTGACGCACATCAGTCACTGGCGCAAATGCAGTGATCACACCCGACATTGGAGAAGTCACAGACTTGTCTTCACCTTCATCATTCCAGGTGGTACGCATAGACAATGAGTCTTTACCGACTGGAATCGCGATACCCAGTGCAGGACACATTTCCATACCGATGGCTTTCACGCCTTCGAACAATGCCTGATCTTCGCCCGGTTGACCCGCAGCAGCCATCCAGTTTGCAGACAATTTGATGTCGCTGATTTTTTCAATCTTCGCAGACATGATGTTCGAGATCGATTCAGCCACAGATAAACGTGCTGATGCAGCAGGATTCAACAACGCTACTGGAGGACGTTCACCCATTGCCATTGCTTCACCGGTGTAACCGACAAGACTTGTAGTTGTTACTGCAGCATCCGCGACAGGAACCTGCCAGCGACCCACCATCTGGTCACGCGCGACCATACCGGTAATCGAACGGTCACCAATACTGATCAGGAATGATTTAGAAGCCACTGTCGGGTTTTTCAGAACGCGATAAATCGCATCTTTTAAATCCGTAACTTTAGCCGCGTCAAAATCATCGCCTTTACGTTCAATCGTTTCATAGGAACGGCTCATACGCGGAGTACCGCCAAGCATCACCTGCATTGGCATATCCACCGGTTTGTTGCCGAACAATGGATCTTCAACGGTTAAATGACGTGCTTCAGTCGCCTCACCCAGTACTGCAAACGGACAACGTTCACGCGCACAGATTGACTCAAATAATTCTAAAGAAGATGGACGAATCGCCAATACATAACGTTCTTGCGCTTCGTTTGACCAGATCTCCATTGGCGACATGCCAGGTTCTAAAGATGGAATCTTACGAAGATCTAGCACCGCACCCAATTCGTGATCATTCACCAGTTCAGGCATGGCATTTGATACACCACCCGCACCGACATCATGTACCGACACGATTGGGTTGTGGTCTTCCATGCGCCAGCAAGTATCGATCACTTCTTGGCAACGGCGTTCCATTTCCGGGTTTTCACGTTGTACTGAGGCAAAATCAAGGTTCTCGCCCAATTTGCCGCTATCTACAGAAGATGCAGCACCCCCGCCAAGACCGATCAGCATGGCTGGACCACCGAGCACGATCAATAAGTCACCCGGTAAGATCGGATCTTTTTCAACGTGATCTGGACGGATATTTCCGTAACCACCAGCGATCATGATTGGCTTATGGAAACCTTTAACATCGCCATTGACGTTTTGTTCAAAAGTACGGAAGTAACCATTTAAAGCTGGACGACCAAATTCGTTATTGAACGCAGCACCACCCAATGGGCCTTCAATCATGATTTGTAACGGCGATGCCATACGCGATGGTTTGCCGTAGTTTTCTTCCCAAGGCTGTTCAAAGCCCGGAATATTCAGGTTAGATACGGTGAAGCCGGTTAAACCTGCTTTAGGCTTACCACCACGACCGGTCGCACCTTCGTCACGGATTTCACCGCCTGAACCTGTCGCTGCACCGGCAAATGGTGCAATCGCAGTTGGATGGTTGTGGGTTTCCACTTTCATCAGGATATGCGCGGCCTGGCTCTTGTATTTATAAACTTGATGACCATTGTCTTCTTGGGTTGGATAAAAACGCTGGGTATCCGAACCAACAATCACCGAAGCGTTGTCTTTATAAGCCGACAATACGTCTGTTGGTGATTCTTTATAGGTGTTCTTGATCATCTGGAACAATGACAATGGCTGAACTTCACCATCAATCGTCCATTCTGAACCGAAGATTTTATGACGACAATGCTCAGAGTTGGCTTGAGCAAACATCATCAGTTCGATGTCATTTGGATTACGGCCTAGCTTGATGAAAGCTTCAGTCAGGTAATCAATTTCATCCATTGATAATGCAAAACCAAACTCGTTGTTGGCTTTTACAAGTGCTTCTTTACCTTCACCCAGAATATCAATCGAGTTCAGTGGTTTTGGCGCAGTTTCCACAAATAATACCGCAGCATCTTCAATCGCATTGAATACGCTTTCGGTCATACGGTCGTGAAGTACTTGCAATGCTTCTTTAGAAAGCTCTTTTACGCCCTTCAAAGTAAATAAAACGCCGCGTTCAAGTCGATGAACCGGCGTATTACAGTTTTTGAAAATGTCCGTCGCTTTAGAGGACCAAGGAGAGATGGTTCCGACGCGCGGTGTGACTAAAATCTGGATTTCATCACTTGCAGCCTGGTGCAATTCAAAAGATTGACCATCGTTGAGAAGCTGTAAAGCTGATTGCTGTTGTTGCTCGCTGAGCGCTTGGTCAAAGAGGTAGACCCATTGACTTTCAATTGATTGAACAGAACTAATTGACGTCAAACGCGATAATAGTTGAGTTTTCTTAAAAGAAGAATGTGCGGGTGCACCGGCAACGATAAACATGCTGATTTTGGCTCCACGGGATGGTCTGAACAACCATGCCACAATGTGACTTGAGAGAGCGCATATTCTACTGTGAAATAAGGAAATCGGCTAGATGCCAAATCAGAAAACTACGTCTGAAATATCCTGGACTTTTAAAATATTTCGTTTATTTTCAGTCAGGAAAATTGAATGTAGTCGCACAGGTTATCACATTTTTTTAAAGAAAAATCAAAACTGCTTCAGAATAATTTTATATGTAAAAATTGTATTATTTTTCAACAACAATCAGTGCAAACTCAAATTCAGGTTTTATTGTCATGACCTGCCAAAACTCCGATTTAGGCCAAAATGAAATACTTGATTACAAGATTTCATGAAGTCGTATTTTTTGAGACTGTTTTTAATTCTTTTGAGTGACTCCTAACTTTGACTTCTAAGATTAGAAAACTGGTTAAAAGTCTTCTGCCGTTCTGCAATACAAGGAACAGTTCTCCGCTCATCTCCTCCATTACAGCACCAGAGGCAAATTACTCTGCCATATAAATAGATCTCTTGCGAAAGTCGTTATTGCAAGTTCATCCGGTTTACCAGTGCAGCGATTAAGTTAATGCGTAAACCGAATCTTTTCCGTCTATTTCGATAGCGTTCACTTAGTATTCTAAATCTTTTCAATTGACTGTTAATATGTTCGATTACAACTCGTATTTTTCCAATCATTTTATTGTAATTTTTCTCAGCATCAAATAAGGGTAAATTCTTCTTTTTCTTTATTGGCATCAATAATTTAAAGCCATCTTGCTCTAACCCATAGTACCCTAAATCGGTCATAACATAGTCACAATGTTTGAATTTCTTAACTGTTTTTCTTGCCAATTTAATATCATGCTGACTGCCAGACGATATATCTACTCCTATGATTTGTTTGCTCTTCGGATGATAGATCACTTGGGCTTTTAACGTATGTTTCTTCTTTTTACCACTGTAGAACTTACTCTGATTTTTTTTTCGGGCGTTCTATTAAACATTCTGTCGCATCAATAATTACCCAGTTAAATTGTTCGTCTGCTGTGGTAATGCTTCGTTTTGGCAGGGTAAAACGTCTTGATTTCATTAATGCATCTTCAACCTTTTTAATAGTTCGATTCACATTACTTTCAGCGATATGGTAATTTGCCGCCAATTCCAATTGGGTGTTGTAGCTCCGTAAGTAATTGAGTGTTAATAATAATTGATCCTCTATAGCTAAAGTATGAGGACGCCCTAATTTCTTTTTAAGTGATTCTGCTTCTTTTAAAACTTCGACCATTTCACTAAAAACTGCTCGAGGTACACCAACCAAGCGCTGGAATTCAGAATCTGAAAAACGATTTAATTTCTGATATTTCATGAAATCTATATTGAGGCAGTTTTTACTTTCGCAAGAGGTCTAATGAGTAATTAATAATGAGTGGCATTTTAATTTGACATAATCTTCAGAATAAAAACCGGACATCTATTCTCATCTTCCAAAAGAATAAAAATAAAATTCCTTATTTTGATCCTTTTATTTTTTCATATTTGATGTTTATCTTCTCAGATCATAATTAAGCGGAATTTACTCATCTAAAAGACCAAAAATCATATCCATAAAATTACTCCACCATATCTAATATTTTGAAATTTCATCACTTATTCATTAGTTCTATTATGCGTAAAAAGCACAATATAAATAGCAAAACACCACTCGTATTTATAAGAAAATTCACCAGGAATTATGAGGCTCATATAAAAAAATAATGAAGAAATGATTAATAATAAAATTTTGTTACTTTTTTATTTAATCCTTATTACCATGTTTTATTTAACTTGAAAATTTAAAATAAATATTTGTAATTAATAGAAAAATATCAAAAATTTTCTTTTTTATTCAACTAACAGAGCTACAGACTCACATGTCTATATCAGCTAAAAATCTTACCAAATAGACACTTCATCAGTAAATTTGATGATTTTATGTTAAGCTCTAGCCGAATTGCTGAGGAAATGTCCAAATTCTGAACCTAGCAATGGTTTTTCCTTTCTGCTGTAGAGATGAATATAAATTCTATATTCGGACACTAACTTTTTGATGTTCTATAGCTTCACTGCTCTGTCTATTTTAGAGCCTTAATCTGTCACCAATGATTTAATTTTCAAAAACAAAAGGTGACCCGCTTAAGGAGTATGTATGTTTCAATTCACTAGTACAGCAACTGTACTATTGATGGTGCTTTTCTATGGCATCACCTTTCTACTATCGTTACGTATTAAACAGAAAAATGAGAATGTTGATGGCTACATGGTCTCGAATGGCTCCATCGGATTTGGAATGTCTGCGGCCAGTATGACCGCCACCTGGATCTGGGCCGCATCATTTTATGCAGCAGCTTCATCCGGATATACATACGGCGTTTCCGGTGCCCTCCACTATGGTTTATGGGGTGCGCTGATGATTTTATTTATCTATCCCTTTGGTAAGCGCTTTCGTGAACTGGCGCCTAATGCCCACACCCTGGCAGAAATTATGCATGCCCGGCATGGCAACCAAAGCCAGATGATTCTGGCAGGTTCCAATATTGTGGGTAGCGTCATCAGCCTGATGGTGAACTTTACCGCCGCTGGGGCACTGGTTGAAATTTTATCTCCTTTAAGCTTTATCCATGGCGTGCTGATTACCGGTATCGGTGTACTGTCCTATACCCTTTGGTCGGGGTTCCGTTCTTCGGTGTTTACCGATTTTGGTCAACTGGTGGCGATGATTGTCGCGGCTGTGATCATTATTCCAACCTTGTTCTTTACCTTAGGCGGACCTTCCCTGTTTCAAAGCGGGATTCATCACCTGCAGCCGGAACAGCTGGATTTTTTCTCTAAAACAGCCTTTCTGGAACAAGGTGCACCATTTTTTGTTGCGGTATTGGCCTACGCGATTGGTAATCAGACCATTGCCCAGCGCCTGTTTGCAGTCCGTGAAGACCTGATCAAACCAAGTTTTATCACTGCAACCATTGGTTATGCTGCAATTGTCATTGGTCTAGGCATGCTGGGGTTATTGGCACTATTTGCAGGTATTCAGCCCATTGATGGCAACCTGAATAACCTGATTCCGCAAATGGCAGCGACTTATCTTTCTCCATTTATGGTCGCGCTGTTATTCATCATGGTGATTGGAGCATTGTCTTCTACCGCTGACTCGGATCTGTCTGCCCTGTCTGCGATTGTCATGACGGACATTTATGGCAAACAGATTGCGAAAAACCGTCCTGATCCAAAGAAAATGCTGTTTATTGGCCGTATGACCATGATCGTTGCCACCATGCTGGGGATTGTGATTGCCACCTTGAAGTTTGACATTTTGTCGATGCTGATTTTTGTGGGTGCGCTTTGGGGTTCTATTGTATTCCCGGTGATTGTCAGCCTGTATTGGGACAAGGTGAATGCCCGGGCCTTTAACTGGTCAGTGGGCCTCGCATTTTTCAGCTTTCTGATAGTACGTTTTGAATGGCTTCCGATTCAGGGATTGATCGCACTTGGCTTTGAACTCGTTGCGACCCTGGGGATTGGTGTGGTGCTGGGTCTGATGACCTTTGGTTTCTTTGGCAAGAAAGTGGGTCTGGTCGTTGGCATATTGGCCAGTATTGGCTTCATGCCATGGACCATCGGCTTCTTGCGCGAATATGGCACTTTATTAAGCTCACTAACAGCGTATGGCAGTAGTGCACTGGTATGTACTGTATTGACGCTGGTCTACAGTAAAGAACGATTTGATTTTAAACAAATCAATAAGATGGTGATTGAATTTCACCAGCTATCTGAGAAAAGTAAATAAGGAGATTTCAGATGACAAGTCAATTATTGACCCTGTATGTACTTTTTTGGCCATTGGTGGCAAGCCTGGTCTTGTTCACGATTTGCCTGAATGTCTATAAAGACATACAACAAGCCAAAAAAAATGGCGAAGAGCTAATCTGATTCTTCGCCTTAAACAAAAAGCAGGCCATTGAGTCTGCTTTTTTATTGTTCATTTGATGATTTCGATTTTTAATTCTTAGTTTTTTCCAGCGGAATGAAATAACCATATGCAGCATGACAATTCATGTCGCACTCCCCTAGTGTCAGAGCTGGTTTTTTGGCATGATGCAAATAGTGGATCACTGAATAATGATAAATGACTCAAATGCGTTGGTTAGAACTGCTTTCGACAGTTCGGATTGGTAGTAAAAAACAAAGCACTGAACTGGCACGCAGCCCATTTCATAAAGATTATGATCGTATTATTTTTTCGCAAAGCTTCCGGCAGTTAAACCGCAAAACCCAAGTACATCCACTCACCCAGCACGATGGTATTCATACCCGTTTAACCCACTCACTGGAAGTCTCCTGTATTGGCCGTTCACTCGGTATGTTGGCTGCAGAGAAAATTAAAGATAATTTACCTGCCTGGATTTCTCCGGCTGATGTCGGTGCCATCATTCAGGCAGCCTGTCTGGCACATGATATTGGTAACCCGCCTTTTGGTCATGCCGGTGAATACGCCATTCGGGAATGGTTTGACGATGCTTCTCATACCGACTTTTTAAAAGATTTGAGTTCTGAACAGGAAGCTGACGTACGCCAGTTTGAAGGCAATGCCCAAGGTCTGCGCCTGCTGACCAAGATCGATTACCATCCCTATGATGGCGGCATGCGCCTGACTTATGCCACACTTGGTGCCTATCTTAAATACCCATGGCTCTCTGAGGCCATTGACCCGACTGGTAACACCCCGGCCAGTCGACGTCCAAAATTTGGTTGTTACCAGTCTGAAAAAGAGATTTTGCAGGAAATTGCTGAACAGTTGGGTTTGATTCAGCTCGGTGAATATCATTATTGTCGTCATCCGCTGACCTATCTTTTAGAAGCTGCGGATGATATCTGCTATGCCCTGATTGATCTGGAAGATGGTATCAGCCTGAATATGCTCAGCTACGCGGAAGTTGAACCAGTCTTTCTGAACTTGCTGGGTGAATATGGCACGCCTGAAGAAATCAATATGCCTTATACCACCTGGCAACAAAAAATTGCCGCCCTACGTGGCCGGGTCATGAAACGTCTGGTAGATGAAGTCACCACAGCTTTTGCGCGACATCAGCAGGAAATCCTGATGGGTCAACTGCAAGGCTCATTGCTGGGTTATTGTAGTGCCGACATTGAGATTGGCATTAACCGGGCCAAAGAACTGGCGCGAGACAAAATCTTCGAACATCCGCAAAAAGCCGGTCTGGAAATTATCGCGCATCAAAGTTTACAAACGATTCTGGATGCCTTTATTCCACTGACCACGCCGCACAAAACTTTAAGCTTTAAAGAGCAGCGTTTGATGGCTATTTTAAAACGCTCGGGTGCGCAGTTTAGCGCTGATCATTATGACAACATTATGCAGGTGCTAGATATTGTCTCCAAGTTCTCGGATCATCAGGCTTATAATCTGGCGCAGGAACTGCATGGCAATAAAGCCGGGTTACTCTAACACGAACGAGCGCCTGATGATAATCTCAGCAAAATCACTGGATTTGAATGATAGAGTTTTGCCTTTATCAAAAATGCTGACTACTATGCCTGTATTAAATTTGAGTATGTATAAAAAATGATTGGATGCCTGATTGGGGAAGTGCTGGCGCTGGAAGCACCGACTGTTTTATTAAATGTGAACGGCGTAGGTTATGAGATTGATACCCCTTTAACCACTTTCTGCCAGTTGCAAAAAGGTCAGAAAATTACTCTGTGGACCCATCTGGCTGTTCGTGAAGATGCCCAGTTACTTTATGGCTTTATCAATGCGCAGGAAAAAACCATTTTCCGTACCTTATTAAAGGTGAACGGCGTTGGTCCGAAAATGGCGCTTGGTATTCTTTCAACTTTAAGTGTGGAAATGCTGATCCACACCGTTGAACATGAAGATATCAATACTCTGGTCAAGGTTCCGGGGGTGGGTAAAAAGACTGCAGAACGCCTGATGATTGAATTGCGTGACCGCTTTAAAGCCATGGCTTCAGGTGCTGCACCAAGTAATTCAACTGCACCACAAATTCAGTTTATGGGTAATTCAGCCGTGGCTGAAGCGGAAGCTGCATTACAGTCCTTGGGCTATAAGCCTGCTGAAGCACAAAAACTGGTGAATGCCGCCAAAGGCGAATTTACAGAAGCCAGCGATATTATCCGCGCTGCATTAAAGTCGATGAATAGATAAATCGTATTCACCATCAACCCAAATTTGATAAATGTATGGCGACAAGGATGTCGCCCGTTGAACTGGGGTGTAGGACACACCCTCAGTTCAACAAAAGATTTTTGTTACTTTTGATCTTTCAAAAGTAAAACAACGCCTACACAATGGCAACTAAACACAAATCATTATTTGAGGCTGTTTCCGCAGCATCAAACAGCTTCAATAAAGAGATTAAGTTAATAGATATGCAAGACCGTCTCATCAGTGGTTCTGAAAAACCCGAAGATCATTTCGATCGCGCCATCCGCCCAACTTCCCTCGATGACTACATCGGTCAACCGGTGGTTCGTGAGCAGATGGAAATTTTCATTGGTGCAGCCCGCGGCCGTGAAGAAGCCCTCGATCACACCTTGATTTTTGGTCCGCCAGGTCTGGGTAAAACAACGTTGGCCAATATTATTGCCCGAGAAATGGGTGGCAATCTTAAGTCAACTTCTGGTCCGGTTCTGGAACGTGCCGGCGACTTAGCCGCGATGCTAACCAATCTGGAAGAAGGCGATGTCCTGTTTATTGACGAGATTCACCGTCTTTCACCCGTGATTGAAGAAATCCTGTATCCGGCGATGGAAGATTATCAGCTCGATATCATGATTGGTGAAGGCCCTGCTGCGCGCTCGATTAAACTGGATTTACCACCATTTACTCTGGTTGCAGCAACCACACGTGCAGGTCTACTCACCTCTCCGCTGCGTGACCGTTTCGGAATCGTGCAACGTTTAGAGTTTTATTCGGTTGAAGATTTAACCCACATTGTCAAGCGTTCAGCCAATTTGATGGATGTACCTATGACGGGAGATGGCGCAAAAGAAATTGCCCGTCGCTCACGAGGTACACCGCGTATTGCCAACCGTTTATTGCGTCGTGTCCGTGACTATGCACAGGTCAAAGGGACGGGTGAGATCAATCAGGATATGGCCCAACGTGCTTTGGATATGCTCAAAGTCGATAAAGATGGTTTAGACACACTCGACCGCCGTTATTTATCTATGCTTCTTGAGCGTTTTGATGGTGGTCCTGCCGGTGTTGAAGCACTCGCAGCAGCCATGGCGGAAGATTCAGGCACGTTGGAAGATGTCATTGAGCCATATCTGATTCAGCAAGGTTATGTGATGCGTACTGCACGTGGTCGTATTGCGACTAATATGGCGTATTTGCAGTTTGGGATGACCCCACCTGAGCCGAAAGAGAAGTAATTCATAAGGGAGATTTATTCTCCCTTTTTAACTCTTTCCCATTCTTTTTTTAATAGTTTTTGAATGTTTTGTACAAGAGTTTTAGAAATAAGTATTTTGCTTAATTCATCCAACTCATTATCGATAATATCTTTATTAAAGCACTTAGTAACTAGAGAGTCGATTTTTCTCATATCTGATAATATGATTTCCGATGATTCCTCCAAAGGATTTAAATATAAGGTAACTTTATGAGTAAGTTTTCTAAATTCCACTAAATAATCTATTAATGCCTCCTTAGGGTCTGTTGACATTTACTGTTCATAATTAACCCTATAAAGGTAGCCATAAAAATATACAGGCTAAAGCAACAGAACTTTGATAATTTCTTTTGAGCTTGTCATATCGAGTAGCTATTCCTCTAAATTGCTTTAATCTACAAAACATATTTTCAACTAAATGCTTGATTTTATATAAATACCAGTCCATATGGTCATTGTTCGATTGGCTATTTGTTTTCTTTGGTATATTCGCTTTAGTCCCTGTTTTCCTGATCTGTTCACGCAGTGGTTCTGAATCATAGCCTTTATCTGCACATACCACTTTTGTCTCTTTTAAATCTAATGTTGATATTAAATCAGGTGCAACTTTAACATCATGTGTGGTTCCATCGGTAATCATGAAATCAATAGGATTGCCATGTGCATCAACAATCAAATGTATTTTTGAGGAGTTTCCTCCTACACTTTTAGAAATAGATTGATTCGCTATACCGGCAGAATGTTGATGAGCACGTACATGAGAGCCATCAATAAAAATCCACTCCATATCGGGGCATGAGGCTAGTAATTTGAATAATCTAAGTAACTTACCGCTGCTTGACCAACGATTAAAACGTTTGAAAATAGAGTTTGAATGACCAAAACAACAAGGAATATCTCGCCACGGACAGCCTGTTCTAATTCTATAGAGAATAGCTTCAATAAAATTGCGTAAATTTGAGTTGTGGTGAATGGATAAATTACGCAGAATAACTTTCAACTTTTGCCAGGGTTGATCTGTCAGCATGGTACGAGGCATAGCGAATAGTAAAATTGGGTTTGGCGATTTGATTTTACTACTTCGCTATTTTTTTAAGCTAAAAGTGTCAACACACCCTACTTTGAACAGAGAAATCATTTGCTATTACTATATTCATTTTTGTTCTTACAATTAAAATTTCACTAAATAGCTCTCTAATATTATTTATCCAATCCTGTCGATGTGTAGACTTAATCTGCATTAATTGCAAGTCTTTCTGACTTTGATAAAGTTCTCTATTAGAATTCAGTGTTTGCTCTACTGACTTTCCTATTTGCTCTAATGTTAAATTAAAGCCTTGTTTAGTTAACTCAAAACTCTTACGTCCATACCAATAAGCAAGCCACGTTGCCAATGCACCGAAAATCAGAGCAATCACTACTGAAAGTGCAAAAGAGGAAATGGCTGTTTTATCTGTCGAAGCATTCAACTCCATGTGTGTTTTAGCAGGTTGTTGCAATACGATCGTTTGTATATTTGGTTGTTGTGGCACTGTCCACGGAAGCTGAATCATCACTTCATTATTATTCTGCTCTGCCACACCCACCCCTTTTAACTTAAATGAATTTTTATTATCAACATTCTAAACATTTTCAAAGTATCACAAAAGAAAAAGCCAACTGACCATGCCTGAATCAGTTGGCAAAAGCACAAAATAAAAAACTAAATAAAAAAAATTACTTCTCTTCTTTCTTAAACTCCTTAAAATCCGCTTTACGAATCATGGCATGAATACCTTTGGTTCGATCGACCACTTGTGACACTTCAAAGTCAGTCGCAGCACTTAAGTAGGCATAGGCAATTTCTTCAGAAATGCCATATTCATTGACCAGAAAACGGATCGCTTCACGGGTGGATTTACGCATGGCTTCATCTAAGTCTTCATCCAGACCCGGCGTAATCCAGAATTCAGCATTTTCAGCCAGCGGCTGTTTAATCTCTGCACCTGGAATTTTATCCTTGCCAGATTTAAGTAAAGTGAATTTTAAAGTCGCACGTGCCGAACCTTCCAAGGCAGTTAAAGCCACCTCACCATCACCTTGTACAAAGTGACTATCACCTGTATAGAACAAAGCACCTGGCACCTGTACAGGATAATAGGCCGTAGCCCCTGCTCCTAATTCATTGATGTCGATATTCCCGCCATAAAATGATGGTGGCACAGAGTGCACAGGCTCACTGGTATTTGGTGCAACGCCCATCGTGCCCATAAACGGATTCAGCGGGAAACGAATCGCTTTACCAGATTCAGTTTTTAAAACGCCTTCCCATACACCATCCGCATTTTTCTCAATTGGGGTAAAAATGGACACGTTGCCATAAGCATCAGGATTGGCTGGAGATGCATGCTCATGTTTCTGACGTTTCGGGAATTCGGGTAAGGTGCCTTTGCCATGACGGTTTGAAATCACGCCATAAGGTACACGCGGTTCAACTTTTAAAATCTCCACCTTTAGAATATCGCCCGGCATTGCCCCTTCTACATAGACAGGCCCGGTAATAATGTGTGGTCCATCTTTATGGAAATCATGTTTCAATTTGGAATTCGTGATCAGCTTGGCTTCATCCAATACATGCTCAGGCTTGACGCCTTTTGATGTGAAATATTTCTCTGCATTGCGGCCTTGATCTTCCAGCAGCCCTTCATGCGAAACTGTATCGAAAGTAACTGTGCTACCTGAAGGGACAGTCAAGACAGGTTTTGCATCTTTATTTGGCAGATAACCCCAAGTAATCGTATTTAAGGTACTCGGCACATAATAATGACCTTTATATTCACCACTTTTGAGTAATGTCGGTTTATTTTCCAGCTGTTTCAGTATCTTAAAGTCTTCAGCCCATAGGCTTGTCGAAATAAAACTTAAGCTTGAAGCCACTGCCAGAGATAAAGCCAAAGGTTTTAACATGTGTTCAATTTCCGTCATAAAAAATATTACGAAAGAGTGAATGCAATCTAAGTGCCAAAATAAGTTTAAGAGGTTTAAAAAATCTTCACTTCATTCAGATTATTGATATAGAGGTAATCGTTTTTATCCCTTTTTAGCCTGAAATTTTTATAATTTTCATACCTTATAAATATAAAAAATCAATTTAGATACATATTTTTACAATGTGAAAGAACAAATAAATCTCTTTGAGAACAGATATTAACACCAACAATACCTTTAAAGTATTAAAAAATACTTAGAGAGTTTTGGTTGAATTTAGATCAGTATGCCATCCTAAAGAATCACTTTAACCATTTCAAATTCTTAAGGTTCTCCCGAAGTATGAATATGTATAAGCAGATATCCCTTTGTCTCCCTCTTCTTTTCTGCAGCCAATTCAGCCTGGCTGACTGGATTGATGATTCTGTACAAGCTGCTGAAGCATACACCATCAAATTACGCCAGCATATCCACCAGCATCCTGAACTGGGCAACATGGAATTCAAAACCTCGGAGCTGGTCCAGAAAGAATTAAAATCCTACGGCATTGAAGTACGTAAAGGCTATGCCAAAACCGGTGTAATCGGTGTATTGAAAGGTGCAAAACCCGGCCCTGTGATGGCCTTACGTGCAGATATGGATGCCTTGCCAATTAAGGAAACAGCACCGGTGTCTTTTGCCAGCAAACAAAAAGCCATTTATCAAGGCAAAGAATCTTATGTGATGCATGCCTGTGGACATGATGCACATACTGCGATGTTATTGGGTGCAGCCAAAGTTCTGGCCGCCAATAAAGATAAAATTGCGGGGACAGTGGTATTCGTATTCCAGCCGGCTGAAGAAGGCGGTGCAGATATCGATAACTTCACTCATGGCGATCAGATTGGCTCACGCAAAATGATTGCCGACGGTGCCTTGAACAATCCAAAACCTGAAGTGATTTTCGGGATGCATGTCATGGCAGGCATGCCAAGTGGCAATATCTTCTACAAAGATGGTGCGATTTTGAATAGTGCCGATCATTTACGTATTCAGGTGAATGGCAGTCAGGTGAATGGCAGTCAGGTACATGGCTCCATGCCTTGGGCAGGTAAAGACCCGATTTATGCCTCTGCCCAGATGGTGACCAATTTACAAAGCCTGATCAGCCGTAAAGCCGACCTGACCAAAGGGATGGGTGTGGTCAGTATTGGCAGTATTCAGGGCGGCACTACCGGTAACGTCATTCCAGATCAGGTCAATATGGTCGGGACTATTCGTTCCAATAGTGAAGATGTACGTCAGGGCATTTTAAAAGACTTGCCGAAAATGCTGGAACACAATGCCGCAGCCAATGACGTTAAGGTGAAAGTCGAAATTGCACCTTATGCACCAGTGACCACCAATGATAAAACCTTGACTGAATTGATGCGCCCAACCTTGGCGAGCGTGCATGATGAAGATAAATTGCATGTTTTAGACAACAATGCCAGCGCCAGTGAAGATTTTGCTTATTATGGCCAGCTCATGCCATCGCTCTTCGTTTTTGTTGGTGCCACACCAGCAGATCAGGATCCGGCAAAAGCCGCACCGAATCACAACCCGAATTTCATTGTCGATGATGCGACCTTGAAAACCGGTGTCGAAAGCCATGTCCGTTTTATTCTGGACTATCCAAAAGTAGCTGAGCAGGTTCAGGCCAACTGGAAACAGAAAAATAAAGGCTAATCTTCTATTACTAAAAATGCGCGGCTCCAAGGACTCGCGCATTTTAGTATCTGCTGCTGTTTTATAAATGAGCTGTTAAGCGCTTAGTACTTCATCTTAGTGACTTCTCTCCAGATTTGACACCTTGTGCCATTGGTCTCAAGACTCACAATGCTAAACTTTGAACCGCTAAATTGCTTGACTGTTGGCAGGAATCCGGCAAACTCTAATCCCTTTCCTGCATCTAAAAACAAGCAAAAATTTCGAAAATCTGCATGGAACAAAACTATGGCGAATCACTTTGAATTCAATATCCGCGTTTATATTGAAGATACTGATGCGGGTGGCATTGTCTATCACGCCAATCATATTCGCTATATGGAACGTACCCGTACCGAATGGTTACGTGCCGCTGGAGTGAGCCATTACTGGCATCAGACAGACTACAATTTTGTGGTGCATAAAATTAATGTCAAATACATGCGTCCGATCCTGATGGATGATTTAATTACTGTTACGGCACGTGTCATTTCATGTAAAGCTTCATCATTTGTATTGCAACAAAATATTTATCGTGGTGAAATCATGCTTGCATCAGGTGAGGTTGAGTTGGCATGTATCAGTGCAGAGATGCGACCACGTCGACTCCCGGATGAAATCCGCGAACTAATTCAAAAAGAATTGGAACAAGACTAAAAAAATTTATTGGCACACGTAACAACTATGGCGACTCAGTTAGAATCATCTCTTCAAGTTTCAGATCTTATTTTACAAGCAAGCCCTGTCGTACAACTGGTGATGCTTTCTCTCCTGTTAGCCTCAATATATAGCTGGTATCTGATTGCCAGGCTCTATATGAGTTATAAAAAAGCCCAGGCCGATGATGAACATTTCCAGAAAATCTTCTGGTCTGGTGCTGAGCTGAATACCCTGTATAACAATGCACAACTCAATTCCAAACGCACTGGCCTTGAAGATATTTTCTATCAGGGTCTGGGCGAGTTCCTGAAACTGAAAAAACGCCATGCGCCAACTGCCCAGTCGATTGAAGGGACAGAGCGTATTCTGCGTGTCGGCCTGAGCCGTGATCAAGGTCATCTGGAGCAAGGACTCGGTGCTTTGGCCAGTATTGGTTCGGTTGCACCTTATGTTGGTCTGTTCGGTACCGTCTGGGGCATCATGAACGCTTTTATTGGCCTGGCAGATGTCGATCAGGTGACGCTGGCGACGGTTGCACCTGGTATTGCTGAAGCCCTGATTGCAACTGCCATTGGCCTGTTCGCAGCTATTCCAGCGGTGTTGGCCTTTAACCATTTCACGGCCAAAGGTGAAACCGTTTACTCTGATCGTGCCCTGTTTGCCGAAGAAATGGTGGCACTGCTACAACGTCAGTCCGTGGGCATAACTCAGGACAAAGACTAATGGCGATTCAAGGTTCAGGACGCTTTCAGCGTATTAAAAAGCCACTGAAAAGTGACATGAATGTGGTGCCCTACATCGATGTGATGCTGGTACTTCTGGTCATTTTCATGGTGACTGCCCCAATGATTACCAGTGGCATCAAGGTCGATTTGCCGCAGGCCAATGGCTTACCGATCGAATCCAAAGATGCGCCTACGATCGTCACTTTAAAAGAAGATGGTACTTATTTTCTGGAATATAAAAATCAGACCACAGGTCCTGTCACCCTAGAGGCTTTGACGCAGACTTTGATAGAAGCGCAAAGCACTGCGGAAAGTGAAAACAAGGTCCTCAATGTCGTGATCAATGGTCATACCACCCGCCCTTATGGCGATGTGATGGCCTTAATGTCAAGCCTGCAGGATGCTGGCCTTTCTCAAGTCGGTTTACTGACCAAGCCATTAGAATAAAGTATGAAAGACTATAAAAAGCCACCATTTCAGAAAAAAGCCATCGCACTTGGATTCACCTTAGGCATCCATGCAGTGGCTTTGGTGGGCTTACTTTATCTGGGCATGAGTAATCCCCCTGAACCGCCAAAACAGATTAAAACGGTCTTAATTAAACCTGAAGACCTGAAGCCGGTGACTCGTGAAGAAACTGAGTTTGAAGAAACTGCACATGAAAATATTGCAGAAGAAATTACCCAAACTGCTGAACCGAGTGTAGAGCCTGCGCCTGTAGTGCCAACAGCAGCTGCACCGACACCTCCGGCACCGCAGCCTGCACCAGCACCCCCACAGATCGATATTCAAAAAGCTCAGCAAGAAGCAAAAGCAGCAGAGCTTGCTCAAGCTAAAGCCGCCCAGCAAGCAGCCGAAGCTGCAAAACGTGCTGAAGCCGCTGAACAAGCAAAACAGGCTGCTGCCAAAGCCAAAGCAGAGGCTGCACAAAAATCTAAAGCCGAAGCTGAAGCAACGCGTAAGGCCGAAGTAGAAGCACAGCGTAAAGCCGATGCTGCGCAAAAAGCCAAACTTGAAGCGCAGAAAAAGGCTGATTTAGCCGCCAAACAAAAAGCCGATGACGCTGCGAAAGCCAAAGCAGAGGCAGATGCGAAACGTAAAGCTGATACCGATGCAAAAGCCAAAGCAGAGGCGGCAGCTAAAGCAAAAGCTGAGGCG